>DATIGZ010000596.1:0-12158 GCA_035481255.1 Sphingomonas sp.
GTACCGAAGGGGCGGAAGCGATCCGCGGTCTGCTGATGCAGGGCGCGGTCAACCGCTGGAGCGCCCATAGCGAAGCGCTCCTCTTCGCGGCTGCGCGCGCCGACCATGTCGAGAAGCTGATCCGTCCTGCGGTAGAGGCCGGCAGCTGGGTGATCTGTGACCGCTATATCGATTCGACCCGCGCCTATCAGGGCGCGCAGGATATCGACGATGCCGCGATACTCGCGCTGCACGGCTTCGGGTCCAAGGGGCTGCTGCCCGACCGAACCTTCTTCCTCGATCTGCCTGAGGGCGCGGGGGCCGAGCGCGCGCACGCCCGCGATGGCGGCGCGCATGACCGGTTCGGCGCGCGCGGACCCGACTTCCACGCCGAGGTCGCGGCGCAATTCCGCCGCATCGCCGCGGCCGAGCCGGATCGGGTGCGCGTGATCGATGCCTCGCGCGAGAAAAGTGACGTCACGACGTCACTTCTGGACGCGCTCGCAGACCTGATGCCATGACGTCACTTGCCGGCAATGCCGCGGCTAAGGCCGCGTTCCGCGCTGCCCTGTCCGGCACGCAGCTCCACCATGCCTGGCTGTTCGCCGGCCCGGAGGGGGTCGGCAAGGCGAGCTTCGCGCGCCAGGCGGCGATGCGGATGCTGGCCGAAGCGGCCGATGGCGGCGCGCTCCCCGGTGACTTCGACGTGCCTGAGGACAATCGCACCCGCCGGATGATCGAGGCCGGCGCGCACCCCGATTATCGCGTGATGGAGCGGCTGCCCAAGGACCCCGATAAGCCCGGCGAGAACCTGGCACGCTCGATCCCCATCGCTCAGGTCCGCGGCCTCAACCCGATGTTCGCGACCAAGCCGAGCATGTCGTCGCGCCGCGTGGTGGTGATCGATGCGATCGACGATGTCGAACGCCCCGGCGCCGCCAACGCGCTGCTCAAGAATCTCGAGGAACCGCCGGAAGGGACGATCTTCCTGCTCGTCAGCCACTCGCCGGGCCGGCTGCTCCCGACGATCCGTTCGCGCTGCCGCCTGTTGCGCTTCGATCCGCTGGGCGATGCCGAGGTTGCCTCGGTCCTCCGCGCCGCACTGCCCGAGGCAAGCGCTGCCGAGATCGACGCGCTGGTCCGTGCCGGCGGCGGCTCGCCGGGCAAGGCGCTGGGTTTCGCCGGCCTCGACCTGGCCACCCTCGATACCGAGATGTCGGCGATCGCCACGCGCGGCGACGCGGACAACGCCATCCGTGCCCGCCTCGCCAGAACGTTGGGGCCAAAGGCCGCGCAGCCGCGCTACGAAGCGTTTCTCGCTCGCGTCCCCGCCTTCATCGCCGCCGAGGCGCGCGGGAGGCAGGGAAGGGCGCTCACCGATGCGCTCACCGCCTATGAACAAGCTTCCCAGCTTGGCCCTCTTGCTCTCGCCCAATCGCTCGATGCGCAGGCGACGGTGTTCGAGATGGGCGGCATCCTCGCGCGGCTGGCTCCGCGCTAGCGCATCGATCCCGGTTCGCTAGCGCTTCAAACCCGCGCGCGCTTGCTCTAGAGCGCCCGCATGGCTGAACCTTATTACATCACCACTGCGATCCATTACCCCAACGGCAAGCCGCATATCGGCCATGCCTATGAGATGATCGCCGCCGACGCGATCGCCCGCTTCCAGCGTCAGGCCGGGCGCGATGTGCGCTTCATGACGGGCACGGACGAGCATGGTCTGAAGATGGCGCAGACGGCCCGCGCGCGCGATCTCACGGCGCGCCAGCTCGCAGATGAAATGTCGTCATATTTCAGTGATATGGCGCGTGATCTAAATATTTCCTATGATCGTTTCATTCGGACCAGCGATACCGATCACTATGCTGCCAGTCAGGCGATCTGGAAGGCGATGGAGGCCAATGGCGATCTCTATCTGGACCGCTATGAGGGCTGGTATTCGGTCCGCGACGAAGCGTTCTACGAGGAGAAAGAGCTGAGTGAAGGGGAGGGAGGCGCCAAGCTCTCGCCTCAGGGCACTCCTGTCGAATGGACCGCGGAGGAGACCTGGTTCTTCCGTCTTTCCAAATATCAGCAACCGCTGCTGGACCTCTATGCCGCGCAGCCCGATTTCATCCGGCCCGAGCGCTCGCGCAACGAGATCGTCAAGTTCGTCGAGGGCGGGCTGGTTGATCTCTCCATCTCGCGCACAAGCTTCGACTGGGGCGTGCCGGTTCCGGATTCGCCGGGTCACGTCATGTATGTGTGGGTCGACGCGCTGACCAACTACCTTACCGGTATCGGCTATCCCGACACCGGCAGCGATCTCGCGCATTACTGGCCGGCGAACCTGCATTTGATCGGCAAGGACATCACGCGCTTCCACACCGTCTATTGGCCGGCCTTCCTGATGTCGGCCGGGATCGCGCTGCCCAAACAGGTGTTCGCGCACGGTTTCATTCTGAACCGGGGTGAGAAGATGTCGAAATCGACCGGCAACGTGGTCGATCCGATGGAGCTGGCGCGCCTCTATGGCGTCGAATCGCTGCGGTACTTCCTGCTGCGTGAGGTCGCGTTCGGCAGCGACGGCAGCTTCAGCGATGAAGCGATCGTCACCCGCGCGAATGCCGATCTCGCCAACAGCTTCGGCAATCTCGCCCAGCGCACGCTGGCGTTCATCGCGAAGAATCTCGAAGGCGAACTGCCGGGTGCAGGACGCGGCGAAACCGCCGACGGCGAGTTGATGGCAGCGGTTGAGGAAGCCGGACGCGAGTTCCGCGAGGCGTTCGAGAACCTCGCGCCCGGTCAGGCGCTGGAGGCGTGGATGCGCGCCGTTTTCGCGTGCAATCAGTATATCGACGCGCAGGCCCCCTGGGCGCTGCGCAAGACCGATCCCGATCGGATGCACGCCGTGCTCGGAACGCTGGTCCGCGCGATCCGAGATCTCGCCATTTTCGTGCTGCCGGTGATCCCGGAATCCGCCGGCAAGATCCTCGATCAGCTGGGACAGGATGTGCGCGACCATGCCGCACTCGACGACAAGGGCTGGTATGACGCTCTGACGGCATCGGGTTTCCGCCTCGCGCCGCCGACCGGCGTGTTCCCACGGCTCGAGCTGGCGGGGGAACCCGCCGCATGAGGCTCGCCGACAGCCACTGTCACCTGAACTACAAGGGGCTTGGCGAACAGCAGCCCGAGGTGCTGGCGCGGGCGCGTGAGAATGGCGTGGTGGCGATGCTCAACATCGCGACTCGCGAGCGCGAATGGGACGAGGTGCTGGCCACCGCCGAGCGCGAGGCTGATGTCTGGGCTACCGTCGGCATCCACCCGCACGAAGCCGACGAGCATCCGCACATCGATACCGCCAAGCTGGTCGCCCGCGCGCAGCATCCGCGCGTGGTCGGCATCGGCGAAACCGGGCTCGACTATTATTACGACCATAGCGATCGCGCGCAGCAGCAGGCGAGCTTCCGCGCGCATATCGCCGCGTCGCGTGAGACGGGGCTGCCCCTGATCGTCCACACTCGCGATGCCGAGGAGGACACCGCGAACATCCTGGCGGACGAGATGGGGAAGGGCGCCTATCCCGGTGTGATCCACTGCTTCACCGCCAGCGGCGATTTCGCCGACAAGGCGATGGACCTCGGCTTCTACATCTCGATCTCTGGCATCGTCACCTTCAAGAACGCCCGCGATCTGCAGGAGACCGCCGCGCGGCTCCCGCTCGATCGCCTGCTGATCGAAACCGATGCCCCCTTCCTCGCCCCGGTCCCGCATCGCGGCAAGACCGGCGAACCGGCCTTCGTCGCCGACACCTGCCGCTTCCTCGCCCAACTGCGTGGTGAGGATGCGGAGGAACTGGCCGAAGCGACGCGCGCCAACTTCCACACATTGTTCGCGAAAACGTTGGTCTGAGGTGAGGGCGTGAGGGTCCGCATCCTCGGATCCGGCACTTCGTCGGGCGTGCCGCGGATCGGCAATGACTGGGGCGCGTGCGACCCCGCCGAGCCGCGCAACCGCCGCAGCCGCGCGTCGATCCTGATCGAGAGCGAAACCACCCGTATCCTCGTCGATACCAGCCCCGACATGCGCGAACAGCTGCTCGCCGCGGGTGTGGCGGATGTCGATGCGGTGATCTGGACCCACGACCACGCCGACCATACTCACGGCATCGACGATCTGCGTCAGCTGATGCACGCGCGCGGCGAACCGGTGCGCGGATATGCACCGCATGCGACGATCGGCGGCCTCACGGCACGCTTCCGCTATGTGTTCGAAGGGGGAGGGCCATATCGTGCTGTCGCCACGGTCGAACCGCTGGCGGACGGAATGGTGATCGGGGACATCGGGATCCGCACCGTGGATCAGCCGCATGGCGGCATCACATCGGCCGGACTACGTTTCGAACATGATGGGAAATTGGTTGGCTATGCAACTGATTTCAATGAATTTACGTTGGACATGGCGCATCTCTACACCGGTCTCGACCTGTGGGTCGCCGATGCCCTGCGCCGTGAGCCGCATCCTACTCATCCGCATCTCGCGCAAACGCTCGATTGGGCGCGCAAATGCCGTGCGCTGCGCACCGTCCTTGTGCATATGGACAAGACGATGGACTATAGAACGCTGATCGCTGAGCTGCCCGATACGGTCGAGCCCGGCTATGACGGCATGGAGATCTTGGTTTGAGCGAGACTCAGGTTCTTCAACTCGTCGGGCTGCTCGGCTTTCTGGTGCTGGTGCTGGGCTCGCTCAGCATCCGGCGGCTGCGGCTCGGCTTCATTCTCAAAACTGTGATCGGCTGGGCGGTGATCGCTGGTCTGATCTATCTCGTCGTCATCAATCGCCACACGATCGCGGATCAGTTCAATACCATCGGCCTGCGGATCGGCGTATCCGAAGCGCCGCAGGTCGCGGAAGGCGAAGCCATCCGGATCCAGTTGTCGCCCGACGGCCATTTCTGGGCGCGCGCGACAATCAACGGCGTCGAACGCCGCATGCTGATCGACAGCGGCGCCACGGTCAGCGCGATCAGTGAGGAAACCGCGCAAGCTGCCGGGATCGATTATGCGCGCGGAACGCCGGTGAGCGTCTCGACCGCCAACGGCACGGTCGAAGCGCGCCGGGCCAGTGCGCAGCGGGTTGAGGTCGGACCGCTCGGCACCGACGATCTGACCGTGTTCGTCGCGTCGAATTTCGGCGATCTCGACGTGCTGGGCATGAACTTCCTGTCTCGGCTCAAGTCCTGGCGGGTGGAGGGGAACGTGCTGATCCTCGAACCTCAGCCCGCGCCACGGCCGAACACGATTTAACATAATGTATATTATCGGACTTTGGTATGAGTGACCGGGAAGCGCCCCCTGCCGTCGATATCGCCGCGATCGAGCCCCCTGGCATCGAGCGGCTCATGGCGATCATGGCGCGGTTGCGCGATCCGGTGTGCGGCTGCGAATGGGATACCGTCCAGACCTTTGAGACGATAGCGCCCTACACGATCGAGGAAGCTTACGAGGTCGCCGACGCGATCGAACGTGTCGACATGGCCGATCTCAAGGACGAACTCGGCGATCTGTTGCTTCAGGTGATCTTCCACAGCCGTATGGCGCAGGAAGCCGGTCACTTCGACCTGTCCGATGTCGTTGCCGGAATCTGCGACAAGATGGAGCGCCGTCACCCCCATATCTTCCGCGGCGCTGCCGAGGGTGGCCATCACCTGTGGGAACAAATCAAGGCCGCGGAACGGGGGAGTAAAGGTGCCGCTGGCGCGCTGGACGGGGTTGCGGTCGGCCTCCCCGCCCTCACCCGCGCCGAGAAGCTTCAGAAGCGTGCCGCGCGTACCGGCTTCGACTGGCCCGATCCTTCGGGCGCCCGCGCCAAGATCGACGAGGAACTGGCGGAGGTCGAGGCCGCAACCTCGGACGCCGAGCGTGCCGAGGAAATCGGCGACTTGCTCTTCGCGATGGTCAACTGGTCACGCAAGCTCGGCGTTGATCCCGAAGCCGCATTGCGCGCCGCTAACGCCAAGTTCGAGACGCGCTTTCGCGCGATGGAGGTTGAGGCCGGCGACGCCTTCGCCTCGCTCGATCTCGATGCGCAGGAGGAACTTTGGCAGCAGGTCAAACGCCGCTGACTTTTGTTCTTGTTACGTTCCGATGGCGGGGGTAGGGTTCCGGTAGAGAGGAGACCTGCGATGTCTGCTTATGTCACGATCGGGGCCAATGATTCCGAAGCCTCCAACCGCTTCTACGACGCGGTGCTTGGTGCGATCGGATGGTCCAGCCATGTCGAATTCCCCGGCTGGCGCGCCTATTCCGAAGGGGGCGGCGGCGAAGGGTTCACGATCTGGATCGCCCGCCCCTTTGATGGTGGCGATGCGAACGCCGGTAACGGATCGATGACCGGCCTGCCCGCGGTTGACCGTGCCCAGGTCGATGCCTTCCACGCCGCGGCGCTTGCCAATGGCGGCACCGATGAAGGTGCACCCGGTCTTCGGCCGCATTACGGGCCCAACTGGTACGCCGCTTATGTGCGCGATCCGGTAGGCAACAAGCTTGGAGCGATCTGCCGCGGCGAGGGTTAGGCCGCGACCGGCGAGTCGGCCTCCACCGCCATCAGTGCCCCGGCATATTTCTCGGCGCTGCGGTCGAACAGCTTGCTGATCGTGAAGCTGCGCTCGGTCAGCGCGAGGTTCTTGAGACCGTCGATCTTGAACGTGCCGATCTTTTCCTCGCGCGGGATCACGAAATCGCGTGAGATCACCTGCGCGTCCACATAGAGCGCGTCGCCGCGAGCGTAGAGGATGTGCGGCGCCAGCACCATCCGCGTGCGGTTGTAGATGGCGTTCAGGCACAGCTGCCTGACAATCCCCTCCAGCACGATCGGCGTCGGGTTGGCCGGCGAGTCGGCCCCGTTAGCGTTATCCATGGCAACAATCTGGCGATGATGTTGCGTTGCAGCAAGTGGAGAATCGTCCGGACGAGCGGAAAAACCGCCGATCGGGCATCACTTTTTGTGCCAGGGCATCGCGATCAGCCAGGTTTTCGGCCGCCCGCTCGGCCTGGCGGTGCCGTCCAGCCGCTCGGCGCGGATGATCTTCACCGGCTTGAGGATCATCTGTCCCCGCATCACGCCCCTGCCCCCGCCGCTCGGCATCGCCAGCATCCGCCGGACCACGTCCATCCCCCCGATCACCTTGCCGAACGCGGCGAACCCCGGCGTGTTGGGGCGCGCGTCGAGCGAGGGGTTGTCGCCGACCATGATCGAGAAATTGCCGTTCGCGGAGTTGGGATCGAGCCCGTGCGCCATCGATATCGTGCCGTCGAGGTGCTTGATCCCCGTCCGGCTCGTCGGCTCGAGCGGCAGCGCGGGAAGGATCCGCCGTGCATCGGTACCAATGCCACCCTGAACGAATCCCAGCTTCGGATTGCTCGCGCGCCGCGCGGTGCGGTAGAATTCGGTACCCTCCAGCCGTCCGTCATCGACGTAGAGCATGAAGTTGGTGACGGTCTTCGGCGCGCGTCGGGCGTCCAGCGCCAGTGTGATGTTGCCCGCGGTGGTGACCAGCCGAACCCGCACGGCCGACGGTTCGGGTGCCGGTGCGGCGGAAATGAGAGTGAAGGCAGCGCACGCCAGAAAAACACATCGATCCAACATTATGCGCCGCGAACCTCGAACCTCTCATAGTCCTTGGGCGCCATGCGGACTTCGTAGACGGCGGACTCGCCATCCATCCAGTGCTCGACGACGTCGCCATGCTGGTGGAGCCAGGCCGCGCCCGCGCCGTCGCTCGGGTCCAGCCGGATCGTGTAGCGCCGGTGTCCCTGGGTCAGCAGGGCCGAGACCTTGCCGATCAGCGTTTCGACGCCCTCCCCGCTCAGCGCCGACACCGCGACCACATCGTCGCGCCTGCCGGCCTCGGCGAGCAGTTCCTCGCGTTGCTCGACGTCCAGCAGGTCGAGCTTGTTCCACGCTTCGAACTGCGGCGTCGCAGGATCGACGCCGATCTCCTTCAGCACCGTCTCGACATCATCCTTCTGTGCTTGCGTGTCCGGGTGCGCGATGTCGCGGACATGGATCAGCAGGTCGGCCGACACCACTTCCTCCAGCGTCGCCTTGAACGCGGCGACGAGCTGGGTGGGCAGTTCGGACACGAATCCCACCGTGTCGGACAGGATTGCCTTGTCGATTCCCGGCAGCGATATCTGCCGCAATGTCGGGTCCAGCGTCGCGAACAGCAGATTTTCCGCCATGACGTCAGAGCCGGTCAGGCGATTGAAAAGGGTCGATTTTCCGGCGTTGGTATAGCCGACCAGCGCGATCACCGGCCACGGCGCGCGCTGGCGCCGGTCGCGGTGCAGCCCGCGCGTGCGGCTCACCGAATCGAGTTCGCGCCGCAGCCGCGCCATCCTGTCGCGGATCAACCGTCGGTCGGCCTCGATCTGCGTTTCGCCGGGGCCGCCAAGAAAGCCGAAGCCGCCACGCTGGCGCTCGAGATGGGTCCAACTGCGCACCAGCCGCCCCGCCTGATAGTCGAGATGCGCCAGTTCGACCTGCAACCGCCCCTCGGCCGTCCGCGCGCGCTCACCGAAAATCTCGAGGATCAGGCCGGTTCGATCGATCACCTTGCAGCCGAGCGCGGTCTCGAGGTTACGCTGCTGCACCGGCGTCAGCGCGGCGTCGAACACAGCAAGGCTCAGCTCGGAATCGCGCACCGTCTCGGCCAGCGCATCCACCTGGCCCGATCCGATCAGCGTGCCCGGCTTGGGCGCGCGGATGCGCAGCGCGACGCGTTCGACCACCTCGACCCCGATCGCGAGCGCGAGGCCGGCGGTTTCCTCCAGCCGGGCCTCGGCGTCGCGCGTGCTGCCGCCAAGGTCCGGATAGACCACCACCGCCCGCGCGCCACGCGCGAACTCGTCCGAATCGCGATCGAAACCGGTACTCATAGGTTCAGGCGTTTCGCCTCTCAGCCTTCCTCGCCGTCATCGGCCAGATTCAGCGGATGCGCGGGCTGAATGGTCGACACCGCATGCTTATAGACCAGCTGATAGACGCCATCGCGCTGGAGCAGCATGCAGAACAGATCGAACGCGGCGATGCCGCCCTGCAACATCACGCCATTGACCAGGAACATGGTGACATTTTCCTGCTGACGCTTGACCGCGTTCAGGAAAATCTCCTGCAAAACCGGGTTCTTGGACGCCGAATCTGGCACGGCATCTACGATCGATGCGACATCGACCGCGCCCGACGGCATGATCGTTGAAATCGCGTGCTTGTAGATGAGCTGCGACTGTCCGTCGCGGCGCAGCAGCACGGAGAAATTGTCGAACCAGGTGACGATCCCCTGAAGCTTCACGCCCTTGACCAGGAACATCGTGACAGGGGTCTTGGATTTGCGGAGTGCGTTCAGGAACAGGTCCTGTAGCGAGGTCTGCTTGTCGGCCATATTGTGCGGCTTCCACTGTTCTTGGCGGGATTTTTCCCGCGAGAGCGCCGTTTCCCGGCGTCGGAGACGCGCCAACCGCGGCGCGTGGCGGGCAATGTAGGCGGTCGACCGGGGAAGGTCCAGTGGCCCTCCCCGCCGTTTCGTATCACTTTTCGACCAACGACTTGGCTATTCTTCGCGCTCTTCGTGGATGCCCAGCAGCTTCAGCTTCCGGTGCAGCGCCGATCGCTCCATGCCGATGAAATGCGCGGTGCGTGAGATATTGCCCGAGAAGCGCCGGATTTGGATGCGCAGATACTCGCGTTCGAACGTCTCGCGCGCTTCCTTGAGCGGCGCGCCCATCATCGCCGTCGCGCCGCCACCGTCGCCGTCGCCATTGCGGCGGCCGAGGACGTCGGCGGGGAGCAGATCGATGTCGATACGGCCGATGCGGTCGCCCGGTGCGAGGATCACGGTCGCCTCGACCACGTTGCGCAACTGGCGGACATTGCCCGGCCATTCATAGCTTTGCAGCGCGACCATCGCATCCGCCGCGACCTCCGGGGTCGGGACGCGGCGCTCGGTGGCGTAATGGGCGACGAAATGCTCGACCAGCGGCGGAATATCCTCGCGCCGCTCGGTCAGCGGCGGGATCGCCACGGGCACGACGTTGAGGCGGTAGAACAGATCCTCGCGGAACCGCCCCTCGGCGATCTCGGCCATCAGGTCGCGCGCAGTGGCGGAAACGACGCGAACGTCGACCTTCACCTGCCGCTGTCCGCCGACGCGGTTGAACTTCTGCTCGGTCAGCACGCGCAGGATGCGGCCTTGCGTCGCCATCGGCATGTCGGCGATCTCGTCGAGGAACAGCGTGCCGCCATGCGCCTGTTCGAGCAGACCGGGATGGACCAGATCGCCGTCCTCGACACCGAACAGCTCCTCTTCGACGCGTTCGGGCGTCATCCGCGCCGCGCTGACGATGACGAACGGGCCCGCGACGCGGTTGCTCCACTCGTGCAGCAGCCGGGCGGCGACTTCCTTGCCGGTGCCGGGGCCGCCGGTGATCATCACGCGGCTGCCGGTCGCCGCCACGCGTTTAAGCGTTGCGCGCACCCCGTTGATCGATCCCGAAGTCCCGGTCAGGTCGGTCTCGCGCCCAACGCTCGCGCGCAGCGACGCGACCTCGCGCCGCAACCGCTCGGTCTCGGTCGCGCGTTCGACCAGCAGCAGCAGCCGCTCGGCCTCGAACGGCTTTTCGATGAAGTCGCTCGCGCCGCGCCGGATCGCCGCCACGGCGGTGTCGAGATTGCCGTGACCGGAGATCACCAGCACCGGGATCGACGGGTCGCGCCGCTTGATCTCGTCGAGCAGTTCCAGCCCGTCGAGCCGCGAACCCTGCAGCCACACGTCGAGCAGCACCAGGCTCGGCCGCCGCTCGGCGATCGCCTCAAGCGCCGAGTCGCTGTCCGCGGCGCCCCGCGTCTCATAGCCCTCGTCCTCGAGCACGCCCGCGACCAGCTCGCGGATGTCGCGTTCGTCGTCGACGACCAGAATGTCCAAGCTCATACGCTTTACCCGTTCTTGTTTCTGGTGAGTCCGACGGGCAACGCGCCGCCGGGTTCGTCACCGCTATCTTCGCCGCCGGTTCCTGCCATCCGCTCCAGCGCCGCCGTGTCGAAGCACAGTGTCACGCGCGCACCACCGCCCGGGCGGTCGGCAAAGGTCATGGTGCCGAAATGCTCCTCGACGATCTTCTTGACGATCGCGAGGCCAAGGCCCGTGCCGCGGCTGCGTGTGGTCATGTACGGCTCGACGATCCGCTCACGCTCGGCGGGCAGGCCGATGCCGTTGTCGTCCACTTCGATCAGCAGCTGCCCCGGCTCGCCGGCCCGGATCGTCATGGTCACCTCGCCGCGCTCGTCGTCCTCGCGGGACTCGACCGCCTCGACCGCTTCGGTCGCGTTCTTGACCAGGTTGGTCAGCGCCTGCCCCAGCTGGCGGCGGTCGCATACCAGCGCGGGAACCGGATCCGGGTGGGTCATGGCGAAGCGGATTTCGGGCTTCGCCACTTCGTGCAGGAACATCGTCTGGCGTGCGATATCGAGCAGCGATTCCTCGCGGAAGATCGGTTTCGGCATCCGCGCGAAGGACGAGAATTCATCGACCATGCGCCGGAGATCGCCGACCTGACGAACGATCGTGTCGGTCAGCTTGGCGAAGGTGCCGTCCTCGGCATCGACCTGCTTTCCATAGCGGCGCTGCAGGCGTTCGGCGGCGAGCTGGATCGGCGTCAGCGGGTTCTTGATCTCATGCGCGATGCGCCGCGCCACATCGGACCAGGCCGCGCGCCGCTGGTCGAGCAATTGCTGGGTGATGTCGTCGAAGGTCAGCACCTGCCCGCCTTCGTCGCGGGTGATCTTCACCGCCAGTGTCCGCGCCTCGCCGCCGGTGGCGAGCTGGACGATATCTTCGCGTGCTTCGCCGTCGAGCAGATGGTCCAGTTCCGGCGCGACTTCGGACAGCAGCCGCCCGACCGGCGCCTCGCCGGGATTGAGCAGCGCCATCGCCGAGCTGTTGATCACGCGGATGCGCCGGTCGGCGCCGATCGAGACCACGCCCGCGCTCACGCCCGACATCACCGCCTCGATCAGCGCACGGCGGCTTTCCGATTCGGCATTGGCCGCGACCAGCGCATTGGTCTGCTCCTGCAACCGGTCGGTCATCCGGTTGAATGCGGTCCCCAGAACGCCGATCTCATCCTGCGTCTTGGACG
>DATIGZ010000597.1:0-2400 GCA_035481255.1 Sphingomonas sp.
ACCCAATAGCCGCCGCCATTGGGGGCTTCGGTCATCTTGCCCTTCTTTGCGGCCATGCTGAACATCAGGCGTACGGGCGGCGGGATCTGCATGCCCGACTGGGCGAGCTGACGGCGCGCCGCGTCCAGCGGCTGAAGCGCGGGAAGCGCAAGGCCGGTCTTCTTCATCGCATCGGCGATCGGCGTGCCCTTATTGACGTCCGCGAGGATCGCCATGGCCGCCTTGCGCGCAGCCTGAAGCTGACGATCGCGGATGAAGCCGGTGGCGACCGCCTCGCGAATTTCGGCCAGCGGGCGCGGCGCGGCGGCGATCACGCGCTCGGGCTTGACCAGCGCGAAGCTGCCGTCCTGACCGAGCGGTACCAGTTGCGCGTCGTCATTGACCTCGATCGCGAAGGCGGCCTGCGCGATCTGCGCCATTACCGGATCGGGCTGGGTCGGGGTCGCTGCCTGAGCGGCTTCCTGAGTGCGGCCATCGCCGAACACCGGAGCGGAGACCTCTGCCTTGAGCTTGGCGTCGGTGACCGCTTCGTCGAACGTGGCGTTGCCGGCGATCGCGCTGTCGATGCGGCCGCGCAGATTGGCGAGCTGCTCGGCCTCCTTGCGCTGAGTCACCGCGGTGGCGATTTCGCCGCGGACCTGATCGAGCGTCTTGCCGGCGACCTGTTCGATCTTCTCGACCCGGACGATGTGCCAGCCGAGCGGCGAGCGCAGCGGGCCGACCACGCCGCCCTGCGCCGCGGCGAAGGCCGCGTCGGCGATCTGCGGGGTGCTGGCGCGGGCGAAGCTTTCCTTCTGCGCATCGGCGAGCGTCGAAGGCTGGAGGCCCGCGCCCTTGGCGGCGTCGGCCATGGTCGCGCCGCCCTTGATCTTCGCGGCGAGCGCGTTGGCCGCGTTCTGATCGGCGACGATCACCTGCGCCAGCGTACGCTTGGTGCTGGCGGCGTATTTCGCGGCGTCCTGCTTATAGGCGGCGGCGATCTCCGCATCGGTCGCCTTCGCGCTTTCCGCGAACTGATCGGGGCGGACCACGGCGTAGCGGATGACGCGGCGCTCAGGCAGCGTGTAGCGCGCGCGGTTGCGGTTGTAGAAGGCGGTCAGCTCCGCATCGGTCGGCGCGGCGCCGGGCGCGATGGCGGTGATCGGAACATAGCCGACCGAGCCCTTGCGCCGCTCAAGCAGCTGCGAGGCATAGGGCAGGGCGAGCTGGGTGGGGACGTGCGTCGCGCCGCGGATGACGCCGACGGTGGGGCCGGCGATCCAGCGGGCGAGCGTGCCCTGACGGATATCGGCGCGGATCTGGTCCGCGGTCAGGCGGTTCTGAGCGAGGAACTGGTCGAACGCGCGCTGGCTGAACTGACCCGTCACCGGATCGGCGAAGCCGGGAGCGCCGGCGATTTCGCCGTCGATCGCCGCCTTCGACACCGCCATGTCGTGCTCGCTGGCATATTCCTCGAGCACCAGGCGATTGACGACATCGTCGAGCACCTGATCATAGCCGCCCATCGCCACGAACTGAGTCATGTCGAGGGTCGGCTGCTGCTGACGGGCGCGCTCCAGCGCGTCGTCGAGCCGGGACTTGAGCTCCGCCTCGGTCACCTTGCGGTCGCCCACCTGAACCAGCGCGCCACCCGCCGAGCCGCCACCGCCGCCGGTGAGGTTGGTGATGTCGCCCAGCGCGAAGGCGACGGCGATCACCACGAGCAACAGCAGGGCGATGATCTTGCCCACGGTCGAGAACAGGGCACGGCGAAGAAAGGTGAGCATGGAGACCCGATCAAAATTGCGTGGAGGGTGCTTTAGGGGGCCAATGCGCGGCCATCAAGCTTGTGAAGCGCGCGGGGGCTGCTTAGGGGCCTTGTCCTAAATTGGACAATCCGAAATCGCACAAGAGAGGGATCGGGATGCGGCGCAAGCTGGTGGCGGGAAACTGGAAGATGCACGGCCTGATCACGGCATTGCCGGAGATCGAGGGAATCGCGCAGGCCGCGGCGGTCAATCCGGGCGTGGACGTGGCGCTGTGCCTGCCCGCCACGCTGATCGCCCCGGCGGTGACGGTCGCCGCGCGGATGCCCGTCGGCGGACAGGATTGCCACGCGGCCGATCAGGGCGCGCATACCGGCTGCATCTCCGCACCGATGCTCAAGGAAGCGGGCGCCGCGCTGACCATCGTCGGCCATAGCGAGCGCCGCGCCGACCAGGGCGAGACCGACGCCGATGTGAAGGGCAAGGCCGAGGCGGCGCACCGCCACGGCCTGAACGCGATCCTGTGCGTCGGCGAGACGCTGGACCAGCGCGACGCGGGGCAGGCCGAGGCGGTGGTGACCGCGCAGCTTGCGGGATCGATGCCCGATGGCGCGGCGGCGGAGTGGCTGTCGATCGCGTATGAGCCGGTCTGGGC
>DATIGZ010000598.1:0-3806 GCA_035481255.1 Sphingomonas sp.
CCTCGATCGCGCGGATCAGACCCGCCGCGGTATGCGCCGCCTCGCGCATCGCCACCGCCGACTGCTCGGCGGCCGCCGCGACTTCCGATGCCTTGCCCAGCATCCCACGGGTCGAATCCGCCGCGCCGCGCGCCTGATCGCGCACCTTGGCGCCCAGCGCCGTGGTCTGCTCGATCGTCCCGGCGATCTCGCCGCGAAACTGTTCGGAGCGCGCGCGACGTTCACCCCGCGCCAGTTCGGCATCGCGCGCGCCGAGCTGCGACGCCATGAAGTCGGCTTCGAGCAACGACATGCGCTGTGCGACATCGACAAGATGTCCGAACCGCGCCGGATCGCCGCTCAGCCGCTCGCGGATGATCTCATGCGTGCGGGTATGCGCATAGGCGAAGGCCGACAGCAGCGCCGACAGCGGAATCCGCGACCGGTGCGCGTCGTCGGCATGCTTCGACGCCATCTTCAGCCATGTCTCGTCGAACGGGCGCCGGAACTTGGCGGCCATATAGTCTGCGCTCGCACGAACCTGATCGCGCATTCGCTGGCCGGTGAAATAATCCCGGACATGCGCGGTCGCGTCGAGCGACAGATAATGATCCCAGAACGCCTGCGAGACCGCCTCGAAATCGTCGCCGATCAGCTCCGCGATATCGGTACAGCCCTCGCGGATCGCGCCGTCCCAATCATAATCGCGGATCCGTTCGGCAATGGGACGGCTGCGGCCGCTCCATTGGCCGAGCTCCTTCGCTCCGGCCATTCATTCTCTCCACCGTCTTTTTTACGCAGCGACTTTTGCGACGAACTCGCCCGCGCTGTTTCTGAGTGTTCCAAGCTGTCCGTCGAGCGCGGCGAAGCCCTGCCCCACGCGATCGATCTCGCTCGCGACCGACTCGGTATCCTCACGGATCGCGCCGATCGTCGCGGACATGGAGTCGGCGGCGAGCGCGGTCTCGTCGACCGCCGCGGTGATCGCGGTGACGGTCTGCGCCTGTACCTCCATCGCGGTGCGGATGCGGTCGGCCGAAGCCTGAACCTCCATCACCGTATCGCGGATCGAGGCATTGGTATCGACCGTGCCCTTGGTCGCAGACTGGATCGCCGCGATCTTCGCGGCAATGTCGTCGGTCGCGCGCGCGGTCTGGTTGGCGAGGCTCTTCACCTCCTGCGCCACCACCGCGAAGCCACGGCCGGCGTCGCCGGCACGCGCCGCCTCGATCGTCGCGTTGAGCGCGAGCAGATTGGTCTGGCCGGCGATGTCGCGGATCAGGCCGAGGATCGACTCGATCGACTTGGCGTGGTCGCTCAGCATCTCGCTCATCGCGACCGCTTCGCCCGCCTGCGCCGAGGCGCGCGTCGCGATTCCAGCGGCTGCTTCCACTTCGGTCCGGGCGTCCTCGATCGCGCGGATCAGACCCGCCGCGGTATGCGCCGCCTCGCGCATCGCCACCGCCGACTGCTCGGCCGCCGCCGCGACTTCCGATGCCTTGCCCAGCATCCCGCGCGTGGCGCCCGACGTCAGTGCCGCCTGCGCGCGCAGCGCCTCGCCGTCGCGCGTCGCCTGCTCGACCGTGGTGCCGATCGAATCGCGGAATTCCACGGCAAGCCGGTCGCGCTCCGATCGCGCGTTGAACTCGTAATAGGCCGAGTAGAGCGCGGTATAGACCTCGCACTCCATCGAGCGGAGGCGGAACAGCAGGTCGATCAGCTGAGTCAGCTCGGGCGATCCCGCCGGCAGCCGCTTGTTGAGGATGTCCAGCGTCGCCCGCCCGCCGGCGTCGGTCATCGACAGGATCGCGGTCAGCGAGACGTCCTGCGCATAGGCCGAAGCGACCGTGCGCTCAGCCGACTGAACCCAGGCCAGCCCGGCAAGATTGGTATAGCGGTTGCGCAGGTAAGCCACGCCCAGCTCGATGACTCGGTCCTGATCCTTTTGCAGGAAGTTACGGCTACCGTCGTGGAAACGCTGCCACTGCTTCCAGTGCGCCGCCGCTACCACTTCGACATCAGGCTCGATCGTCGTCCACAACTGCTGTGCGAGCCGCAGGTCGGCGTCGCTCAGGTCGAACAGACGCAGGCGCGCGCGCAGGTCGATGGTGGGGCTTACGCTCTCCGCCGGCGGCATCTGCTTGTTCGTTGCGGCTTCGCTCACGACTCACCCATTTGATTCGCACGGGCGTGAGACATTCGCGCCCCCCTTCCCGGAGGGGGTAACCGGCCAACTGTTAAGGGCTGGTTAGCCACGGCCCGCTTGCATCGTCCGCGTCTCTGTCTCATTAGGCGCGCAATTCGACAGGGGAACCTTGGCCTTGGCATCCGCCCGCAACGTAAACCGCCCGCTCTCGCCCCACCTCCAGGTCTGGAAATGGGGTCCGCATATGCTGGTCTCGATCCTGCACCGAGTCACCGGCTCCGGCATGGCGACGGTCGGCGCGATCGTCTTCCTCGCCTGGCTCGGCGCGCTCGCGGGCGGCAAGGAATGCTATGACTGGTTCATGGACCTGCTGACGGTGAAGTCGGGCGCGCCCAACATCCCGGGCTATATCCTCGGCATCGGCCTGACGCTCAGCTTCTTCCAGCACATGATGACCGGCATTCGCCACTTCGTGCTGGACGCGGGCGCGGCGTTCGAACTCAAGGCCAACCGCAATTTCGCGATCCTCACCATGGTCGTGTCGGTGACGCTGACCGTGCTGCTGTGGGGTTATCTGAGCTATGACCGGCTGACCGCGCCGCCGGTCGAGAACGCGCCGATCGCGGTGGAGGCGAAGTAATGGGCAACGGAACCAGCATCGGCCGCGTCCGCGGCCTCGGCTCGGCGCATGAGGGCACGCACCACTGGTGGCAGCAGCGGCTGACCGCGGGCGCCAATCTCGCGCTCATGCTGTGGCTGATCGTCAGCCTCGTCCTGCTCCCCAGCCTCGATTACGCGACCGTGCAGGCATGGCTGTCCTCGCCGCTTGCCGCCGTGCCGATGATCCTGTTGGTGATCAGCGTCTTCTATCACCTCAAGATGGGCCTTCAGGTCGTGATCGAGGATTATGAGCGCGACGCCCGCCGCGTCGTCCTCATGACGCTGCTCAACTTCTTCGCGATCGCCGCCGCTGTCTTCGCGATCTTCTCGATCCTCAGGATCGCCTTCACCGCCACCACCGGAGCCGCCTGATGTCCGCCGCCTACAAGATCATCGACCATAGCTATGACGCGGTGGTCGTGGGTGCGGGCGGTTCGGGCCTGCGCGCGACGATGGGCTGCGCCGAGGCGGGTCTGAAGACCGCGTGCATCACCAAGGTGTTCCCGACCCGGTCGCACACTGTGGCGGCACAGGGCGGTATCGCCGCATCGCTCGGCAACAACTCGCCCGATCACTGGACCTGGCACATGTTCGACACCGTCAAGGGATCGGACTGGCTGGGCGACCAGGACGCGATCGAATACATGTGCCGCGAGGCCATCCCGGCGATCATCGAGCTTGAGCACTACGGCGTGCCCTTCAGCCGCACCGAAGACGGCAAGATCTACCAGCGCCCGTTCGGCGGCATGACCACCAAGTTCGGCGAAGGCCCGCCGGCGCAGCGCACCTGCGCCGCCGCCGACCGCACCGGCCACGCCATGCTGCACACGCTGTACCAGCAGTCGCTGGCGCACGACGCGCGCTTCATGGTCGAGTACTTCGCGCTGGACCTGATCTTCGACGAGGAAGGCGCCTGCCGCGGCGTGCTGGCGCTCGACATGGCCTCGGGCGAGCTGCACCTGTTCCGCGCCCAGGGCGTGGTGCTCGCGACCGGAGGCTACGGCCGCGCGTACTTCTCGGC
>DATIGZ010000599.1:0-2853 GCA_035481255.1 Sphingomonas sp.
CCCCGCTTCGATCGCGGCGCGGATATAGGCCATGCCGTTCTCGGTGGTGCAGAATACCACCTTGGGTTTTGACGGGATGCCGCTGTCCTTGAGCGCACGCAGGAAATCCATCCCGCTCATCACCGGCATGTTCCAGTCGAGCAGCACGACATCGGGAACCGAATGGAGGCACGCATCGAGCGCCTCGCGGCCGTCGCCGGCTTCCCGAACCTCGAAATTGAGCGTTTCGAGGATGTGGCGCGCCACCTTGCGGATCACCTTGGAATCATCGACGACGAGGCAGGTCTTCATGTTGGGCCGTTCCCGGATTTTGGCGCGTTCACCGACGGTTGTGCCTGAAAGATGTAATCACCGCGTTAATGGAGCTCACGCCGCCTGAGCGGGCGATGCCGGCACCAGAGCGGTCAGGTCGATCGCCAGAATCGGCTCGCCATCGCGCTCGACCAGCCCGATCCCCGCGCGCTGCCACGCCTCCGACAGCGGTACGCCCGAGGCGAGCGGCTGGAGAACGAAGGGCGCGACATCGTCGAGCGCGTCGACCAGCAGCGCATAGTGATGGCCATCGACTCGGGTGATGACCGCGCGACTGGCATCCTGCCCGCCGGTCATGCCCAGCGCGGCGACGGTGTCGATCACGGTGACGACGCGGCTGCGCAGCGCGGCGAGGCCGCGCACATGTCCGCCGGCGCGGGGCACGGCGACGATCGTGCCGATATCGACCACCGATTCTACCTGATCGGCGCCGATCGCCACCGCCTGGCCCGCGACATGCGCGATCAGGAAAAGCCGGTCCATCATTTCCCCCGTGCAACGCTGGCGAGCGCACCGAGCAGCGCGTCGCGGTCATAGCGCCAGATGCTTCCGTCACCCTCGCAGCCGCGCGCGCTGCGCAGGCGGACGACCGGCGCCCTCGCCGCGTGCGCTTCCGCCGCTCCGTCGAGCGCGAGCACGACGTCGGCACTCGCGCTACTGTCGAGCGTGACGCGATAGCCCGCGGCCTCGAGCATCGGCTGGACAAAGGTGCGCATCCAGCCATCCTCGCCGCCGGTGAGCAGGCAGAGCGGCGCCACTTCCGGATTGGCGCCATCCTCCCCATGCTCGGCGAACAGCCAGTGCGGGTCGAGCAGCTCGACCGGTTCGTCGTCGAGCAGCACCGCGCCGGCGATCGGGCCGGGCGCGCCGGCAGGGACGATCTCGGCCGGAAGCGTCATGATATCGGCGGCTTCAGCGATGGCGTAGCCGATCTCGCTCACCCCGTCTTTCAGGCGGAGGATCGACCAGGTCGCGGCACCCGCGATATCGCGGCGCGCGGCGAGCGGGATAATCCGCCCGTCGATGGTGAGCCGCAAGCGACCCGCGGCGTGACGGATCGCATCGGCGTCGACCTGTTCGATACGATCGACCACGCCCAGCGGCACCGCGCGGCGCGCACCGTCGAGATCGATAAAGACCAGCGCCTGAACGCCCTCGGCCTCCGTCTCCGCGGCTTCCTCGATCTCCTCGGCGAGCACGTCATGGACGAACTGAAGCCCGGCATCGCGCGCGATGCCGCCGCAATCGAGCAGCAGCATCGGCCGGCCGCTGTCGGGCAGCGTCTGACCGGCATAGACCCCGGTGGCCATGATCGCGGGCGCCGCGGGTTTGATCACCAGCTCCTCATTGTCGAGCACATCGTCGACGCGCAGCGCGTAGCTGCCCTCGCCCACGCTGACGATCGCCAGCATCGTGTGCATCGGGCAGACATTGCCGCCGATGCCCAACACATCGGCCAGTTCGACCAGCGGCAGTCTGCGATCGCGCACCGTCGCCACCTCGGCGCTGCCGATGCGGTCGACGCGGATCGAGTCGCTCGATTCGCTGACGATCTCCTCGATCGCCTGACGCGGCACCGCGAAACGCTGGCCGGCGGCGGCGACGACGATCGTCGGGATGATCGACAGGGTGAGCGGCACGCGGATCAGGATGCGCAGGCCCTTGCCCGGCTGGCTGTCGAGATCGACCCGGCCGCCAATCTGCTCGATCGCCGAACGGACCACGTCCATGCCCACGCCACGGCCCGAAACCTCGGAAACCTCGTCCTTGCTCGACAGGCCGGGTTCGAACACCAGGTCATGCTTGGCACGCTCGCTGAGCGAACGCAGCGCCCGTTCGTCGCGGCCGGCATCGGCGAGCTTGCGGATCAGCCGTTCGGTATCGATGCCGCGGCCGTCATCGGCAATTTCGACGACGATCTGGTTGCCCGACTGGCGCGCGGCGACGCTCAGGCGTCCATGCTCGCGCTTGCCGGCGGCCCGGCGATCCTCGGGCGATTCGATGCCGTGATCGATCGAGTTGCGGATGATGTGGACCAGCGGGTCGCGCAGTACCTCGATCATCTCGCGGTCGAGTTCGACCTCGGCGCCGTCGATCTGAACGGTCACCGACTTGCCAAGGCTCGCCGCGGTATCGCGGACCATGCGCGGCAGCGCGGAGAAGAGCGCGTCGATCTTCTGCATGCGCGTGCGGGTAACGGTATCGCGCAGATCGGCCACGGTCGCGGACATGCGCTCGAGCGCCGCCTCGACCTGCGGATCGACCTCGGCGTTGCGCAACCGCCGCGACAGCTCGTTGCGGGCGAGCACCATGTCTGACATGCCGCTCATCATCCGGTCGAGCAGATCGACGTTGAGCCGCACGCTGCGCGCCGCGGCACGCTGCGCCGCCGGAGCGGCAACCTGCACGACTTCTTCCGACCCCTCGGCAAGCGCCGCGATCAGCAGATCCTCTCCGCTGTCGTCGAGGCCGGCGCCGGCATCGATTGCCTCGACCAGCTCGCCGATCCGGTCGACCACCGCGAGCACCGCATTGACCAGC
>DATIGZ010000600.1:0-1823 GCA_035481255.1 Sphingomonas sp.
CGATCCGGCGAATCGGCGGGTTCCCGCCTGCGATCTGGCCAGCCTCCATGCGTCCGTCCCCTCATGCACCGGCTCTCGCGGCCGGACATCCTGTATAGCGGTGTTTTCATAGAGGGGCAGTGGCGGGCGGTAGACGGTTACACGCCGCTCGCCCTGCCACATGAAAGCGCGACGGGCGGGGTTGCCCCCGGCCCGTAACTTCATACGCTTTTTAGAAATGGTGCGGTCGAGAAGACTCGAACTTCCACGGGCTTTCGCCCACAACGACCTCAACGTTGCGCGTCTACCAGTTCCGCCACGACCGCACTGATTTCGTCCGCCGGATGAACCCGGCGGCTGGTAAGGCAGCGGCCCCTAGCAAAGCGTTTCGGGGCATGCAACCTCCCTTTCTGCTTTGCCGTCATATCGCGACGGTTGGCGGCTTCGGCCCGTTCCTCGGCCCGGCCGGAACCGCTTCCGCGAAGGCGGAACAAACGCTAAGCCCGCCGGCCCATGCGCCTGCCAGACGACATCCGCGCCGAGATGCGCCGCATCCTCGCTTTGGCATGGCCGGTGGTGCTAACGGCGCTCACCTGGACGATCATGCACGTCACCGACGTGGTGGTGGTCGGGATGGTCAGCACGCATGAGGTCGCGGCGCTGGGCGCCAGCCGCACGCTGACCTTCATCGGTATCGTCGTCGCTTTGGGCTGGCTCACTGGCGTGCTGGTCTTTTCCTCGCGTGCCGACGGCGCGCAGGATCTGCCGGCGACCGGCGCGGTGCTGCGGCAGGGGCTGGTGCTGGGGTTCCTGCTCGGGCTGGTCAGCGGGGGCACGCTGTTCATCTTCGCGCTGCCAATGCTGCTGGGCGTCGGAGTCGACCCGGCGATCGCGCCCGATGCCGCGCGCGTGGTGCGGGTGATGGCGCTCGGCTATCCCTTCCAACTGCTGCTCGTCGCGGCGACCTTCTTCCTCGAAGGCGTCAGCCGCCCCAAGCGGGTGATGGTGGTCGATGTCGCGATCCTGCCGCTCAACGCGCTGCTCGCCTGGGTGCTCGCGACCGGGCAGTTCGGTCTCCCGGTGATGGGCGCGGTCGGCGCCGCGACGGCGACGGTGATTGCGATCCTGATCGGGGCGGTCGCGATGATCGTCGCCGCCCTCACCCTTCCGCGCGCCATCGAGCGCCAAGTCCGCAACTGGAGCGACTTCGGATCGCCCGCGATGTGGCGCGGTGTGTGGGCGCTGCTCGGGTTCGGCTTCGTGCCCGCGATTGCGTCGGGGCTGGAACTGGCGGGTTTCTCGATCCTGATCGCGCTTTCGACCCAGCTGGGCGAGACGGTGACGCATGCCTTCCAGATTGTCTTTTCGGTCCATAACGTCACTTTTGCCTTCGCGCTCGGTCTCGGATCGGCGGCGGGTGTGCGTGCGGGCAATGCGGTGGGCGAGGGCGATCCGGCGCAGGCAGGGCCGCGCACGGCGATCGCCGCAGGACTCGCCGCGCTGACCCTCGGGCTCCTCGCGCTGCCGCTGATCTTCGCGCCGATGCTCGTGGTCGGCGGTTTCCCCGCCAGCGCCGCGGTCGCAGCGGCGGCAGTTGCGATGCTGCCGCTCTGGGGGCCGTTCATCCTGTTCGACGGGGTTCAGGTGGTCTTCGTCTACGCGCTGCGCTCACTCGGCGATCAGGTTGTGGCAGGGTTCAACGGCATCGCCGCGTTCTTCCTGCTCACCGGCGGGATCGGCCTATGGACCGTACATGCCGGTTGGGGCGCGAAGGGACTGGTCGCGGCATCGGCTTCGGGGATGGTCGCCGCCGCGTTGCTCAACGGCGGACGCCTGTGGTGGGT
>DATIGZ010000601.1:0-10907 GCA_035481255.1 Sphingomonas sp.
GGCGGCGGGCGTGAACAGGTCGGCGGTATCGTCGAAGTCTTCGTCGACCTCGCCTGTCTCGGCTCCGGACCGATCGCGCCGCGGGAGACGCAGCTGTGACACCTCAAGCTGCACGCTGCGTGCCCAGACCACCACACCCGCGATCCCCGCGATCAGGCCAAGCGCCCGCCCGCCCCACAGGGTCACCATCGGCTCGCCGGCAAGGTTGAGACCCCAGCGCAGCAGGTTGGCGACCGAAAGCCCGACGATCCCGCCCCAGCTGCCCGGCAGCTCCCATTCGAGCGCGGGGCGGCTGGAGACAAAGGCGAATGCGGTGCCCATCAGCGCGATGCCCAGCGCCGCGCCGCCCAGCATCCGTCCCCAGGCGCCGACCGGATTGCCCTTCCACAGTCGCGTCGCGACGATCAGGCCGACGGGCGCGAGCAGCACCACCGGCAGCCCGCCGATCGCAAGCAGCAGATCGGCGAGCCACGCGCCCGGCGCGCCCAGCAAGTTCTTGGCGGGCCCGCCCGCGGCTGTGTTCAGCGACGGATCGCCCCCGCTATAGGTGCCGATCGCGAGCACAGCGGCGAAGGTCAGCACGAACAGCGCGATCGCGCCGATCAGCGCGCCGCTGCGTTTCGCCCCTGCCTTCATCGTGTCACGCCACAGCATCGGCTGCACCCGGCTCGCCATCAAATGTCCCTGAATGTCTCGAAAGTCCCGCTTACGCGGAATCATCCACCCTGGGGACTCTGGCGTCAAGGCAGCCGCTCGGCTACTCGCCGCATATGACCCAAGCGGACCTCCTCATCCTGGGCGGCGGACTGGTGGGAAGCGCGCTCAGTGTCGCGCTCGACCGTCACGGCATTTCCAGCATCGTGATCGATCCGGCGGACCCGGCGGTGATTCTCGCCGCCGCGCATGACGGGCGCGCCTCGGCCATCGCCGCCGCGCCGATGCGTATGCTCGAAGCGATCGGCGTGGCGGACCGCCTGACCGGAAAGGGCTGTCCGATCCAGAGCATCCGCGTCAGCGACGGTCTCGAACCGGGCAAGCTCGATTTCGATCCGCTCGACGGCGAAGGCGCGCTCGGCACGATGTTCGAGAATCGTCATCTGCGCGCCGCGCTGATGGCCGCGGCCAGCGAAGCGCCGCTCGCCGATGTCCGGATGCAAACGCGCGCATTGAGTGTCGAGCGCGGTCTCAACGGCGTCACGGCGACCCTCAGCACCGGTGAGGTGGTCAGAGCGCAGTTGCTGATCGGTGCCGAGGGCCGCAATTCGCCGACTCGCGACGCCGCGCATCTCAATGTCGCGCGCTGGACCTACGATCATTCGGCGATCGTCACCTCGCTCCATCACGAACACAGCCACGAGAATACCGCGTTCGAGATTTTCTATCCGCAAGGGCCGTTCGCGATCCTCCCGCTGGTGGATGACGAGCGGGGACATCGTTCCGCGATCGTGTGGTCGGTCAAGCGGCACGAGGAAGCCGGGATGATGAAGCTCTCCGAACGCGGCTTCCTGGCCGAGGCGGAGAAGAAGATGGGCGGGTTTCTGGGCAAGCTCGGCCCGCTCGGCCCGCGTTTCAGCCACCCGCTCGGCTTCCATCACGCCGCGACGATCACCGCCGATCGCTTGGCGCTGGTCGGCGATGCCGCACACGGCATCCACCCGATCGCGGGGCAGGGCGTCAATGTCGGCTTCCGCGACGTCGCCGCGCTGGTCGAGGTGCTGGTCGAGGGCAAGCGGCTCGGCCTCGACATGGGCGATCCCCAGCTGCTCGCGCGCTACCAGCGCTGGCGCAGTCTCGACACCTTCATGGTCAGCGTCGCCACCGACGCGCTGACGCATCTGTTCGGCATCCCCGGCAAGACCGCCCATGCCGCGCGCCGCTTCGGCCTGTCGGCGGTGGACAAGGTTCCCGCGCTCAAGAACTGGTTCATGGCCGAGGCGCGTGGCGAAAGCGGCGCGACGCCGCGGCTGCTGCACGGGGAAATGGTGTGAAGACGATATCGGAGATGGACATCAGGTCTCGGTAGCGGGTGGCGCCTACTGCAGCGTTCCCTCGTCGCTGTCGTGGCGGCCGAAGAACTGCATCAGCTGAACCGTCAGCTCCGCCCGGTCGCTCAGCGTATCGGCTTCGAGCAGCGCCTGTTTCGCCGCGGGGTCGAACGGCGCGATCTGGGCGATGCCGTTGACCAAAGCCTCGTCGTCCAGCCGCGATACCGCGCTCCAGTCGACGGCATAACCCTGAGCATCGGCAAAGCGCCGCGATTCGAGCTCGAGCGAGGCGCGCTCGCCCAGTGCCAGCACCTCGTCCTCCGGATCGGCGATCAGTTCGGCCTCGACCTGACGGAACAGCGTCGTCACCTCCAGCTCGCGAATCACGCGAAACCGCGACAGCCCTTCCAGCACGATGTCGAACCGCCCGTCGTCAAGCGCCTCGACCTCGGCGATCCGGCCGACGCATCCGATCTCAAACAGCGGCACCGGTTCGCCCGGGCTTTCGCGAAAGCCGGGACGCGGCTGGATCATACCGATCCGCCGGTCGCGGGCGAGCGAATCGGTGACCATCGCGCGATAGCGCGGCTCGAAGATATGCAGAGGCAGCTGCATCCGCGGGAACAGCAGCGCTCCCGTCAGAGGAAAGATCGAGAGCCGCGTTCCCGTCATCCGCTCAGGGTCATCCGAACAGGATCGCGGAAAGCTTGCGGCGCTGGCCCGAGACCCACGGGTCCTCGAGCCCGACCGCCTCGAACAGCTTGAGCAGGCGCGCGCGGGCGGCAGAGTCGTTCCACTCCTTGTCCTCCGCGATCATCGCCAGCAGCGTCTGCGCGGCGCCGTCGCGGTCGTTCGCCGCCATTTGCGCGCCGGCCAGCTCGTAGCGCGCATCCATGTCCGCCGGGTTGGCGGCGGCGCGCGCACGAATCGCGGCCAGTTCATCGTCCGCCGGGGCTTCGCGGGCCAGCGTCAGCGCGGCCTGCGCGCGCTCGATCTCAGGGGTCCTTGCGGCGTCATCGGGAAGCACGTCGAGCGCGGCTTGCGCTTCCTCGAGCCGGCCCAGCGCGGTCAACGCCTGCGCGCGCCCCGCCGCGACCTGCGGATGCTCGGGCGCCATCTCGCCAATCTGGTCATAGACGACCAGCGCGCGCTCATGCTCACCCCCCGCCAGCACCTCGGCTGCCATCGCCAGCAACGGTTCGAGCTGCGCCTCCTGCGCCGCCGCATCGCTCTCGACCGGGATCTGGCGCAGGATCTGGTCGAGATTCGCGCGCAGCTGGGTCTCGGTGCGGGCATTGGTCAGGTCGGCGACCAGCTGGCCCTGGAACATCGCATAGACGGTGGGGATCGACCGCACCTGGAACTGCGCGGCGATGAACTGGTTGGCGTCGACATCGATCTTGGCGAGAATCACGCCCTTGTCGGCATAATCCGCCGCGACCTTCTCCAGAATCGGGGCCAGTGCCTTGCACGGCCCGCACCATTCGGCCCAGAAATCCAGGATGATCAGCTTGGTCATCGACGGCTCGACGATGTCCTTGCGGAATGCCTCGACGGCGTCCTTGTCGGCGGCGGAAAGTCCCAGCGTGGCCACAGCGAATCCCTTGTACGAAAAACCGGCGCCCTATGTGGGCGCTGGGAGCGTGCTGGCCAACCCTTTTCGCTTCTTTCGATTCGGGGCTTGCGGACCCCGAAACCCGCTGCTAGAGGCCGCCACCTTGCCCCGCCCCCTCGGTTTCCGAGCGGGCATCAAGCGCCAGAGAGCGGGCGTAGCTCAGGGGTAGAGCACAACCTTGCCAAGGTTGGGGTCGAGGGTTCGAATCCCTTCGCCCGCTCCAGTCGCCCAGCGCGGATCGCGCGGGTTTCCCCACCATTGGTCCGCTTGAACCCTTCACTCTTTTGCTGGCCTTCCGCGCAATAGCGCTTCGGGCCTGGTTCGAATCCCTATCGCCATGGACGAATGGGATATTCCCGTTATGTTCTCGAATTTGATTGTGCTAGGCAGCTGAGGTTGAGCAGCAATGGCGCGGAAGGGGGGTGGAACCGTGGCGGAACTCGAACCGGTTGTGCTTCAGGAAGATGCGACGACGGGCGATCGTTTCCTTGTCTATAGCACCGATAAGGGGTTGCGGCTCGACATCCGCTATGAAGGCGAGGCGCTGTGGATGACGCAGGCGCAGATCGCTGAGTTATTTGGGCGTGATCGGTCCACAATCACGAGGCATATCAATAACATCATCGAAGAAAGTGAGTTGGACGAAGCGACTTCCGTGCAAAAACTGCACAAAAGTCAGGGGCGTCCGGGGACGATCTACAGCCTCGATATGGTGATTTCGGTCGGTTATCGGGTCTCCTCCGCGCAAGCGACCTTGTTCCGCCGCTGGGCGACGGAGAAGCTAGTGCAATTCGCCAGCCGTGGCTTCGTCGTCGATTCGGTGCGCCTCAAACAGCCTGAGAACGCCGACCGGCTTGCCGAGCTTCGCGAGATCATCCGCGACATTCGCTCGGATGAAGCCAATGTCTATCGCGAACTCCAGCGCATCTGCGCGATGTGCCAGGACTATGATGGCGAGTCGGAAAAGTGGCGCGACTTCTATCGGACGACACAGGCAAAAATTGTCTATGCCGTTACCTCGCACACACCCGCTGAGATCATCCAGACCCGAGCGAATGCCGCATTGCCGGACATGGGCCTGCGCTCATGGCCTAACGACAATATCCGCAAAGGCGATGTCGCGACCTCCAAAAACTATTTCGGCGAGAGCGAACTCAAGGAACTTAATCGCCTGACGACGATCTTGCTCGACATTTTCGAGGATCAGGCCGAACTGGGGCGGCTGGTGATGATGGATGACGCCCGGCGATTGCTTGAGGGGCAACTTCAGTCGTTAGGGCGCGTTGTGCTCACGCGCGGCGGCAGCGTCTCGACAGCGGATGCAAAGCGCCACGCCGAACAACAGTACGCGATCTACAGCACCCAGCGAAGGGCAGAGCGCCAGCGCGATACCGATCGCGAGATCGCAGCGCTCAAGGCGCAGAGCAAAGCGCTTCCGCGGGAACGCCGGTAACCTGCCGCATTTCTGAACCGATCGTTTCAGAAATTGCCCCCTTCCCGCCCTTTTCCGGCCCAGCCCCGTACCTATTTGATTGCTCAAAGGAATGTTCCGGCCGCGTATGGCCGGGGTAAGGTACGGAGGTTCAACCATGCAGAGCAAGGCACAGGTGCGGCGCACTTCGCGTCCGCTTCGCTGGATGACCGCGCTGGCCGGCGCGATGATATTGGCGGCGCCGGTCGCGTCACAGGCTGGCGGCGCCACGCTCCCCACCGCGAGCGAATGGCGTAATCCCAAGGACACGGTCCGCATCCGTTTCAGCCCCTGCGGGCAGGACCGGATGTGCGGCATCGTCACCTGGGCGAGCGACAAGGCCAAGGCCGATGCGCGCCGTGGCGGTACCGACCAACTCGTCGGCACCAACTTGTTCCGTAACTTCAAGCGCGTGGCGCCGGGCGAATATAAGGGGCATGTCTTCGTGCCCGACATGAACCGCACCTTCTCCGGCCATATGGAGATCAAGGGTGATTCGATGATCGGCAAGGGCTGCGTGCTCGCGGGCCTCATCTGCAAGCAACAGGTTTGGACGCGTATTTCGTGATGTGAGGCGGCGGCGGGCGGGCTAGAACCCGCTTATGGCAAACGCACCCATTCGAATCGGTATCGGCGGCTGGACCTTTGAGCCGTGGCGCGGGACCTTCTACCCCGAGGGTCTCAGCCAGAAGAAGGAGCTGGAATATGCCAGCCGCCAGCTGACGGCGATCGAGATCAACGGCACCTATTATTCCGGCTTCAAGCCCGCGACCTTCGCCGGCTGGGCCGCGACGGTGCCCGACGATTTCGTCTTCGCGGTCAAGGCATCGCGCTTCTGCACCAACCGCAAGGTGCTGGCCGAGGCCGGCGAATCGGTCGCCAAATTCGTCGGACAAGGCATTGTCGAGCTGGGCGACAAGCTCGGGCCGATCCTGTGGCAGTTCATGGCGACCAAGAAGTTCGATGCCGACGATTTCGGCGCGTTCCTCAAGCTGCTTCCGGCGTCTCATGAGGGCGTGAAGCTGCGTCACGCGATTCAGGTGCGGCACGAAAGCTTCGCGGTGCCGGAGTTCGTCGCGATGTGCCGCGACGCCGGCGCGGGAATCGTCTTCGCCGATTCCCCCGAATATCCCGCCATCGCCGACATCACCGGCGATTTCGTCTATGCCCGGCTGGAAAAGGGCGAGGACGATAATCCGCTCTGTTATCCTGAAGGCGAGATCGACCGTTGGGCCGATACGGCGAAGCTATGGGCTGCGGGCGGACGGCCCGACGGGCTGCCCTATATCGAGGACAAGGCTCCGCCCAAGACGCCGCGCGAGACCTTCGTCTTCTTCATCCATGGCGGCAAGGTTCGCGCGCCGGCAGCCGCGAGGGCGCTGATCGAACGCACCGCTTGAAATGTTGGATTCGGGCGGGCAGCGTCATGCCCGCTCTTTGAAACGGTGTATCGGTTCTGACTCGCGCGCGCGTGGGACCGTGACTTTTGGGACTTTTGGCGGGGTCAGGGCCGCTCCGGGCTGGGCAGGCCGGATACCATACGCTCGCTGTCGATCACGATCGGGCTCGCTACTCCCGGCAGCCCGCCCGCCGCGATCCGCATGCCGCGCGCGACCACCTGCGGATCAGCGAACACCTCGCCGACATCGTTGATCGGCCCGGCGGGGACGCCCTGCGCTTCGAGCGCATCCGACAGCGCCTGCTTGGTCCAGCCCGCCACCGCCGCCTGAATCGGTGCAATCAGCCGCGCCCGGTTGCGCACGCGCGCCGGATTGGTCGCGAAATCGGGATCGGCGTGCAGATCGAGGCCCAGTATCGTGCACAGCCTGGCGAACTGCCCGTCATTGCCGACCGCGATGATCAGGTCGCCGTCGCTGGCGGTGAACGCCTGATAGGGGGCGAGGTTGGCGTGGCCGTTGCCCATGCGGTGCGGCACCTTGCCCGACGCCATCCAGTTCAATGCCTGATTGGCCAGCACGGCGACCTGCGTGTCGAGCAGCGCCATGTCGATATGCGCGCCCTCCCCGCTCTCCTCGCGCCGCCGCAGCGCCGCCAGGATCGCCACCGCCGAATAGACGCCGGTGAAGATGTCGGCATAGGCGATCCCTGCCTTTTGCGGCGCGCCGTCGGGCTCGCCGGTCAGCGACATGATCCCGCCCATCCCCTGAATGATGAAATCATATCCGGCGCGATGGGCATAGGGGCCGGTCTGACCGAAACCGGTGATCGAACAGGTGATGAGGCGTGGGTTCACCGCGAGCAGGCTGGCATGATCGAGCCCGTATTTGACGAGGCCGCCGACCTTGTAGTTCTCGATCACCACATCGGCATCGGCGACCAGCGCGCGCACCTCGGCCTGTCCTTGCGGCGTCGCGATATCGATGAAGCGTGCGCTCTTCCCCCGGTTCGCCGCGTGGTAATAAGCGGCGTCGCGGTCGTTCCCCTCGGCATCGTGCAGGAAGGGCGGCCCCCAGTGCCGCGTATCGTCGCCTGCGCCCGGCCGCTCGACCTTGATCACTTCGGCGCCGAGATCGGCTAGCAGCTGCCCGCACCATGGCCCGGCGAGAATACGGGCAAGCTCGACGACCCTGATGCCGTGCAACGGCTTCACCCGCGAAAGCCCCCGCGGCGGATGACGTAGTAGCAGTGACCGGGAAGCATATGGCCGTTACCTCGCTCGATCCGGCCTTCCTGAAGCACGCCGCCGATCTTCTCCATCGCCCGGCGCGACCGCATGTTCTTCTCGCCCACCACGAACACCGCGCCGGCGACATAGCGGTGGATATGATCGAGCATCAGCCGCTTGATCTCGCGGTTCCAAACCCCGCCCCAATAGGTGCGGGCAATGAAGGTCCAGCCGATCTCGACCTCGTCGCGCACTGCGTCCGGAAAGGCGTAGCGGCTCGCCCCGATGATCGCGCCGCTCGCCTTGTCGAGGATGGTGAGGCCGCCCCCGCTCGCCAGCGCGTCCTCGAAATAGGCGCGGAACACCGGCTCCTGCCAGCGATTGTGGAACGGGTGCTGCTCCCAGATCAACGGGTCCGCCGCGACCGCGAACATCCGCTCCCAGTCCTCCGCGACGGTGGGCCGGAGCACGGCCAGCTCGCCGGTCAACGTCGGCTGAAAGTCCATCAGAACGCCGCGATCCCGGTGATCGCCCGGCCGAGGATCAGGCCATGCACGTCGTGCGTGCCCTCATAGGTGTTGACCGTCTCGAGGTTGATCGCGTGGCGCATCACATGGAATTCGGCGGAGATGCCGTTGCCGCCGTGCATGTCACGGGCGATGCGGGCGATATCGAGCGCCTTGCCGCAATTGTTGCGCTTGATGATGCTAATCGTCTCGGGGGCCAGTGCGCCTTCGTCGAACATCCGCCCCGCACGCAGCGCCGCCTGAAGCCCCAGCGCGATCTCGGTCTCCATGTTCGCGAGCTTCAATTGCACCAGCTGAGTCGCGGCGAGCGGGCGCCCGAATTGCTGGCGGTCGAGCGTATATTGCCGTGCGGCATGGAAACAGGCTTCGGCCGCGCCCATGCTGCCCCAGGCGATGCCATAGCGCGCGCGGTTGAGGCAGCCGAACGGCCCCTTCAGCCCCTGTACCTCGGGCAGCAATGCGTCCTCACCCACCTCGACGCCGTCCATCACGATCTCGCCGGTGATCGACGCGCGCAGCGACAGCTTGCCCTCAATCTTGGGGGCCGACAGGCCCTTCATGCCCTTTTCGAGGACGAAGCCCTTGATCCCCCCGCCATGCGCGTCGCTCTTCGCCCAGACAACGAAGACGTCGGCGATCGGCGAGTTGGTGATCCACATCTTGGCGCCAGTGATGCGGTAGCCGCCGTCGATCTTCTCGGCGCGGGTGCGCATCGATCCCGGGTCGCTGCCGGCATCGGGCTCGGTCAGGCCGAAACAGCCGACCCATTCGCCGGCCGCGAGCTTGGGCAGATACTTCCGCCTCTGCTCCTCGGTGCCATAGGCGTTGATCGGATGCATCACGAGGCTCGACTGAACGCTCATTGCCGAGCGATAGCCCGAATCCACCGCCTCGACCTCGCGCGCGACGAGGCCATAAGCGACATAGCCCAGCCCCGCGCCGCCATAGGTCTCCGGGATGGTCGGGCCGAGCAGGCCGAGCTGGCCCATCTCCGACATGATCTCGCGGTCGAAATCCTCGTCGAGAAAGGCGCGGGTGACGCGGGGCAGCAGCCGCTCCTGCGCATAGGCGCGCGCTGCATCGCGCACCATCCGCTCCTCATCGGTCAGCTGCGCGTCGAGCGCGAACGGATCGGCCCAGTCGAAACGGCCCATCGCGGCCATGACATCTCTCCCTGAATTGATCTTATTGTGCGGCCGCGGGTTGGGCGGGCGCGGCGGGTTGCTGCGCGCCCGCTGCGGGCTTCACCGGGCCACGGATCGCCGCGGTCTCGAGCGTGTCGAGCGCGCTGCGGGTTTCGACGTAGCGGCTCGCTGCCGCCATCCAGCTTTCCGCTCCCTGCGCCCCGGGCAACCGCGCGATCTCGGCGAGCGCTGCCTCGACATGGCCCTGCCCCAACAGGCGGCGGGCGCGTGCCAGCCGCGCGCGCGGGTGCGGGCTGGCGGCATTTTCCTTGCGCACGATCACCAGCGTCGCGGCTTCGCGGCGCAGCCCGTCCCACCAGCTTTCGCCGGGCACTCCGGTGGAGAGTCGCGGGGCGATCTGGTCGAAGGCGAGGCGCAGATCCTCGAGCGTCACCGGCTCATTCGCGCCGCGGATGACGGTCGCGACCGCGCGTCCGTCGATCTCGCCGAAGCGGGTGCGCAGTTCGCCGGCGATGGGGCCAAGGGGCTGGCCACGCTCGATCGCGCGGCGGGCGCCGAACACCAGCATCATGGCCTCGGCACGCCCGGCATAGCTTGCCGCGGTGCGCGCATCGGCGTCACTGGTCTGGATACGGTTGTCGAGCACATCCAGCCGCGCGGCGAGTGCCTGTTCGCGTGCCGCAAGCGTCGCCACATCAGTGGCCGGGACCGCCGGCTCCGCGCTGAGCGCGGGCCGGGCGGCATCGGAGACCGGCGCGGGGCTGGCGTCCCACCATCCGCCGAAGCGGAATACCGCCGCCATCACCGCGAGTCCGGCAAGGAAGGCGATCAGCCCGGCGACCAGCGCTACGGTCAGCGTGTTGCCGCGGGGGGGCGCCGAAACCGGCGTCTCAATCGGCGTATCGGAGATCATGGGTCCGCTTATTCTCCCGAAGCGGTCAGGGGTCAATCGCGAGAGCGCGCGCGGCGGCGATCAGCGCATCGTCATCGGGCGTGTCGGCGATGGCCACCATCTCCCAGCCCGGCCCGGCGGCGATGGCGGCCTTGCGGCTGATCGCGGCGACCCGAACGCTCGCGGGGGAAATGGCGTGGCGGGCGAGTTCGGCGGCGAGTTGCGTCGCGGCGCGTGTGGAATGGACTAGCGCCACGCTTCCCGCCACCGCCGCGGCATCGGCGGCGGCCCAGGCGACCGGGTCGCTGGCGTACACTGGGATCGCAACGGCGAGCGCCGGATGCTCGATCGCGGTCCGCTCGCGCCCCGCCAGCCACAACAGGCGTTTGAAATCAGCCGCGTCGCGCAGCAGGTCGGCGACGTCACTCGATCCTGTGATCGCGACCGCGAATCCAGCTGCGCGCGCCGCATCCGCTGTCGCGCTTCCCACCGCCAGAACCGGCAGGCCGCGCAGTGAGGAAAGGCCCGCACCGCCCTGCCGCAGCGCATTAGCGCTGGTGAGGAGCAGGCCGTCGAACTCGGCGGTTCCGGGCGGTGTCCAGTCGAGCGGACGCACCGCGAACAACGGCAGCGGCAGCGGCTCGAG
>DATIGZ010000602.1:0-5620 GCA_035481255.1 Sphingomonas sp.
AAAGCCGATGGCCATCGTCACCTCACTCAAGGACGAGCTTGGCCTCGGCCATGGTCATGCGATGGCGGTGGTCGCTCTGCTCAAGGGTCTGAAGAAGGAGGGCGACGCGTGACGCTCCGCCTCCACTATCACCCCTTCGCGCAATACTGCCAGAAAGTGCTGATCGCGCTCTACGAGCATGACTTGCCTTTCGATGGGGTGATCGTGGACCTCGGCAATCCAGATCATCGCGCCGCGCTTGCCCGCGTCTGGCCCTTCACCAAGTTCCCGGCGCTTGAGACCGGCGACGGGACGGTGCTGGGCGAGTCCGGCGTGATTATCGAGTATCTCGACACTCTCGCGCCGAGCCGGGCGCCTTTGGTACCCGAGAACCGTATCGAAGGCCTCGAACCGCGCACGTTGGAACGGGTGATCGACCATTATATCGCCGATCCGCTCACCCGGATGGTGTTCGCGCGCCTGATGGGCACGCCTTGCGACGAGGCCGCAGACCGCGCGCTGATCGCCACCGCATTCGACTTCCTGGAAGCGCGGCTGCCCGGCCGAGAATGGGGTGCGGGATCGCGGTTCGGCCTGGCCGACTGCGCGGCGGCGCCGGCACTATTCTACGCCAACCTCTATGCTCCGATCGGCGACCGTCCGCTGCTCGCCGGCTGGCTCGCGCGCCTTCGCGCCCGCCCGTCGATCGCCCGCGTGATCGACGAAGCCCGCCCCTATCGTCCCGGCACGCCGTTCGACTGGCCCGCCGGCTACTGACCCAACGAAAACAAAGGAGAGAAGCATGTCAGCCACCCCCGCTCACCAGATCGAAATCACGGGTTTCGACTGGGTGCCCGACTTCGCCAAGGGCTTCGTTCGTGACCTTCGCCCCCGCTGGGCGTGCGAGGAGATCGGCCTGCCCTATTCGATGCGGCTGCTCAACGCCGCCGCGCCACGCCCGGACGCCTATTTCCGCGAGCAGCCCTGGGGTCAGGTGCCGACACTCGCCGATGACGGCCTCAACCTGTTCGAGAGCGGCGCCATCCTGCTCCATCTGGGCGAGAAGGACGAACGGTTGTTGCCTCGCGACCCTCAGGCCCGCGCCACCGCGATCAGCTGGCTGTTCGCCGCCTATAACAGCGTCGAGCCCCTGATCTTCGAATATTCGAATATCGAGATTTTCGCCGCGGGCGAGCAATGGGCGGAACTTCGCCGCCCCAGCCTCATTGAATTCGCGGGCCGGCGGCTGGATCGGCTCGCCGCGGCGATCGACGGGCGCGACTGGCTCGCCGGCCGGTTCAGTGTCGCCGACATCGCGATGGCCACCGTGCTGCGCAATATCGAGGGCAGCGGCCTGCTGGAGGAACGCCCGGTGCTGATGGCGTATCTGGAGCGCGCCATCGCCCGCCCCGCGTTCAAGGCCGCGCTCGCCGCGCAGCTCGCCGATTTCAAGCCCGTCCCGGCCGCCGCGGCCTGAGTTGAAAACCACAAGTCCCCAAGGAGAGAGAAAATGACCTTTGTCGAAGGATTCCTCACCCCCGTCCCCACCGCCAACAAGGATGCGTACAAGAAGCACGCGCAAGAGGCCGTGCCGTTGTTCCGCGATCTCGGCGCCACCCGCTTCGTCGAAGCGTGGGGCGACGATGTTCCCGATGGCAAGACTAACGATCTGAAGAAGGCCGTCGACCTGAAGGACGACGAGACCGTGTTGTTCAGCTGGCTCGAATATCCCGACAAGGCGACCCGCGACGCCGCCAATGAGAAGATGATGAACGACCCGAATGCCGGCGAGATGATGAAGAGCATGCCGTTCGACGGCAGCCGCATGATCTTCGCCGGATTCGACTCCTTCGTCGACGTCGGTGACGGCAAGGGCACCGGCTATGTCGACGGCTATGTCCTTCCCGTCCCGGAGCAGAATCGCGACGCCTACAAGGACATGGCGACCAAGGCCGCCGCGGTTTTCCAGGACTATGGAGCGCTGCGCATCGTCGAGGCGTGGGGCGAAGACACTCCCGATGGCCAGAAGACCGACTACAATCGCGCGACATTGCGCAAGGACGGCGAACGCGTCGTCTACAGCTGGGTCGAATGGCCGAGCAAGGAAGCGCGCGACACCGCCTGGCCCAAGCTGATGGAAGACGAGCGGATGAAGCCCGACTTCGAGAATATGCCGTTCGACGGTCAGCGGATGATGTGGGGCGGCTTCGCGCCGATCCTCGACACCAAGGCCTGAGGCGGAACCTGTCCCCCGCGCGGGGCGGCGCCGGATCCCATGCCCCGGATCCTTGCACCTCGCCGCCCCGCGCCCCCTTCCTGAGGAGCCTGCGATGACCAACCCGCACGGAAGCTGGATCTGGTACGAGCTGCTGACGGATGACGCCGACGCGGCGATCGATTTCTACGGCAAGATCATCGGCTGGACCCCAAGCAAGTTCGAAGGCGCGCCCGGCGACTATACGATCCTGAACGCGGGCGAAGATGGCGTCGGTGGCGTCATGAAGAACCCGATGCCGACCGCCCCGGCATGGCTCGGCTATATCGGGGTCGATGATGTCGACGCGACCGTCACGACGATCGAATCGCTCGGCGGCACGGTCCATATGCCCGCGACCGATATGGACGGCGTCGGCCGCATGGCGCTGGTCGAAGATCCGCAGGGCGCCAAATTCTATGTCATGCGTGGCGAAAGCCCCGAAGACAGCAGGGCCTATGGCCGGATGGAGCTCGGCAAGGGCAGCTGGAACGAACTCCAGACCACCGACGATACCGCAGCCCTCGACTTTTATGGCTCGGCGTTCGGCTGGGAAAAGAATGGCGCGATGCCGATGCCTTGGGGCGATTACAGCTTCCTTCAGGCCAAGGACGGCGCGGAGGTCTGGGGCGCGGTGATGCCGCGCGAAAAGGCCGAGAACCCGGTTGGCTGGAACTTCTATTTCCGCGTGCCGGATATCGACGCGGCACATGCGAAGGTGAAGCAACTGGGCGGAACCCCATTCCATGATCCGATGGAAGTCCCCGGCGGGGAGCGCGTGTTCTTCGCCACCGATCCGCAAGGCGCGACTTTCGGCCTCGTCGCTCCGAAATAGCGCTTCGCGGATGGCTGGCGGGGATTCGCCTCCCCGTCAGTCATCCGCCCGCTTTCACAAACCGTTCGTGCTGAGCTTGTCGAGGCGCTTCCCCAAACGCGGAGAACGGCCCTATGACAAGCTCGGGGCGAACAGTGTAAGCCCGTATCACGCGAAGGCCGGCGATCCCTTGAGCTGCTGATACGCTTCGATCACCCGTTGCAACATGCCTTCATGGCTGCGGTCGCCGCCATTGCGGTCGGGATGATATTTCCGCACCAGTTCCGAATAGCGCCGCCTCAGCGCCATCCGGTCGGCATCGACTTCCAGCGCCAGCGTACGCAGCGCCTCGCGGTCCTTGCCGGACAATGGCCTGCCGTCCTTGCGCTCGGCCGGCATCGCATTGCGCCAGCGCGCGCCGATCGCGTCGAGCGGATCGGAAAAGTCCGCCCAGCGTGGCGGCCGGTCGGAACCTCCGGTCGCGAAGGCCCGCGTCTCGCGCTCCCAACCGGCCAGCGGCCGTTGCGCGTCATGGATATCATCGGGGCTCATCCCGGTGAAGAAGTTGTAGCTCGAATTGAACGCTCGGACATGGTCGAGGCATAGCCAGCGATATTGCGGTGGCTGATCGCTCGGTCGCCGGTCGCCCAGCACCGGCGCGCGGAACTCGCCCGGTTCGGCGCAGCCGGGCTCCGCGCACGGTCGCCCGGGCGCCTCCACCCGGCCGTGGAAACGCGTGTTGGGACGATATTTGGGCGGCTGACGAGACACTCGAACTCCGGCGGGTAAACCGCCTATATAGGCGCGATGACTCATCCCGCCACCGGCCCCGTCGCCGCCGAAATCACCGCCCGCCTCATCGCCGCGCTCGCCCCGTCGAAGCTCGACGTGATCAACGACAGCGCGAAGCATCGCGGCCATATGGGCGACGATGGCAGCGGCGAATCGCACTTCACCGTGACGATCGAGAGCGCTGCCTTCGCCGGCAAATCGCGGCTTGAGCGCCAGCGCATGGTCAACCGCGCGCTCGGCGACATCATGGTCGAGCGCGTCCACGCCCTCGCCATCCGCGCCACCGCGCCGGGCGAAGCATGAGCGAGCGAAAACCCCGTCCGGCGTCACGCATCCTGCTGACCGATCCGGCCGGACGCGTGCTGCTGTTCCGCTTCACGCCCGACGACCGCCCACCCTTCTGGTGCACACCCGGCGGCGCGCTCGATCCGGGGGAAAGTTACGAGCAGGCCGCGCGGCGCGAGCTGCGCGAGGAGACTGGGCTCGACCTCGATTGCGGACGGAAATCGCCCGCCGGCAGGTCGAATTCGTGACGATCGAGGGCGTCCCCGTCAGCGCCGACGAACGCTATTTCGCGGTACGCACCGAAATCACCGACATCGATTGCGGCGGTCATACCGATCTGGAACTAAGCGTGATGCGCGAATGGCGCTGGTTCGACCGCGAACAGCTGGAGCGCCATGACGAACCCTATTTCCCCGGTGACCTTGGGGCAATGCTGGCACTGACGGAGGCATGATGATGACCGAAGATCTCTTCACTCAGACAATCCTGCCGACCACGCACGATCTGGGCGGATTCAAGGTTCATCGTACCCTCCCCTCACGCCCGCGCACGATGGTCGGCCCGTTCATCTTCTTCGATCAGATGGGGCCGGCGCATCTCGCGGTCGGCACCGGTATCGACGTGCGCCCGCACCCGCACATCAACCTCGCCACCGTCACCTATCTCTTCGCCGGAGCGATCGACCATCGCGACAGCCTCGGCACCTTCGCGACGATTGAGCCGGGCGCCGTCAATCTGATGACCGCGGGCAACGGCATCGTCCATTCCGAGCGTTCGCCCCAGTCGCAGCGCGACGCCGGCCCCGAGCTCTCGGGCATCCAGACCTGGCTCGCCTTGCCCGAGCGGTTCGAGGAAATGGACCCGGCGTTCGAGCATGTCGCCGCCGCCGATCTCCCGATCGTCGACAGCGGCAACGCCCGCGCGCGCATCATCATGGGTTCGCTCTGGGGCACCAGCGCGCCGACCACCACCTATGCCGGCACCATCTATGCCGATATCGAACTCACGCCGGGCGGCAGCGTGCCGATCGACGCCGAGGCGGACGAGCGCGCCGTCTATCTCGCGGTCGGTCAGGCCTCGCTCGACGGCTGGGAGCTTGAGCCGCAGACGCTCTACGTCCTGCGCCCCGGCATCGCGGCGACGCTGCGCTCCTCCTCCGGCGGCCGCGTGATGCTGTGCGGCGGCGAGGCTTTCGCCACCCCGCGCCATGTCTGGTGGAACTTCGTCTCCTCCGACCGCGACCGGATCAATCAGGCCAAGGAAGACTGGAAGGCCGGCCTGTTCCCCAAGGTGCCGGGCGACGACAAGGAATTCATCCCGATCCCCGAAGTCCCCAAGACGGTGAGCTACCCCTGAGGGCTTGAACAGGCGCGCGACCCGCCATACCCTCCATTCGAAAGAGGAGAGGCATATGGCGGGTTTCGGGCTTCAGCGGATCGCGCTTCCCACCGGGGTCGAGCTTGACGTCGCGACCGCGGGCGCCCCCGCCGCGCCCG
>DATIGZ010000603.1:0-4273 GCA_035481255.1 Sphingomonas sp.
CAACTGGATCGTGAAGCCCCATTAGGCGGAGACGCGGCGGTCCGCCGCCGCGCCCCGGGGGATCAGCCGCCGCGCTGGCGGCAATTGTCGAACTGCCCCTTTTTGCACAGCGGATATTTGTCGAGCGGCGGCGGCGGCGGGAACGCCTGGGTCGGCGTTTGAGGGTTGGGCTGGAAAATCGGCTTCTGGCCGCTGCTGGTATCGCCCTGAATGAGCGGAGCCGAGGGCTGATAGCCGCCGACGGGATCTTCCGTCGCCGCCGTGGCCGGTGCGGCGGGAGCCGCTGGGGCGGGCTGCGTATCCTGAGCGAACGCGGCGCTGCCGGTCATCGCGAGCGCCGCGGCAAGAGCGAGCAGCTTCATGAGATTTCTCCTGACATTGGTCGGGTCAGAGCATTCATGCTCCGCCCGCCAACGCATCAGGGGAGAAATCTATCCCGCGTCGAGCGCGTAGCCGGCCGATCGGACCGTGCGGATGATATCCGGCCGGTTGCCGGTATTGATTGCCTTGCGCAGCCGCCGGATGTGGACGTCAACGGTGCGGCTCTCGATATCGCTGTCATGTCCCCACACCGCGTCGAGCAGCCGCTCGCGCGAGAAGACCCAGCCCGGATGCTCGAGGAAGTGCTTGAGCAGGCGGAACTCGGTCGGACCGAGCGGCACGACGTCGCCGCCGCGGCGCACCTTGTGGCCGACCGTGTCCATCTCGATGTCCGAATAGATCAGCGCTTCGCCCGCCAGCGCCGGGCGCACGCGGCGCAGCACCGCGCCGACCCGCGCGACCAGCTCGCGCGGACTGAACGGCTTCGTGACGTAATCGTCGGCACCGGTCTCGAGCCCGCGGACGCGATCCTCTTCCTCGCCACGCGCGGTCAACATGATGATCGGCACGTTCGCCGTCTCGCTCATCCGGCGCAGGCGGCGGCACACCTCGATCCCCGACAGGCTCTCGACCATCCAGTCGAGCAGGACGATGTCGGGTGCGCTTTCCTTGGCGAGCAGCAGTGCTTCCTCGCCATCGGGCGTGTGGCGGACGTCGAAGTCCTCACGCTTGAAGTGATAGGTGAGAAGCTCGGCGAGCGCGGCGTCGTCCTCGACCAGCAGCATCCGGGCGCGGCTCATATCAGTTCTCCGCGGTGTCGGTGTCGCGATCGGCCAGATACTGCCCGGTCGCGGCGAAATAGACCATCTCGGCGACGTTGGTGGCGTGATCGCCGATCCGCTCGATATTCTTGGCGACGAAGAGAAGGTGCGCGACCTCGCTGATCGTGCGCGGGTTCTCGACCATATAGGTTACCAGCGTGCGGAAGATGCTGTCGTAGAAATCGTCGAGCCGCGCGTCGCGCTCGGACACGCGGATCGCCGCTTCCGCGTCGCGCGCCGAAAAGGCGTCGAGCACCTCGTGCACCATGTCGCCGGCCATCTGCGCCATCGCGGGGAGCAGCGAGATCGCCTCGATCCGCTCGCCGTCGGTGGCGTGGATCAGCGGCGTGCGCTTGGCGATGTTCTTGGCATAGTCGCCGATACGCTCGATCACCGCGGCGATCTTGAGCGCGGCGACGACCTCGCGCAGATCGTCCGCCATCGGCGCGCGCAGCGCGATGACGCGGACGGCGAGCTTCTCGACCTCCGCTTCGATCGCATCGATCGCCTTGTCCTTGGCGCGGACCTCCTTGGCGAGCTTTGTGTCGCCGCGCTGGAGCGCGATCATCGCGTCGCGGATCGACTCCTCAGCAAGGCCGCCCATCTGCGAGATCAGCGCGCGGAGCTGCTTGATGTCCTGATCGAACGCCTTGACGGTATGTTCGTGGCCCGTCGCCATTATCCGTAACTCCTTAGCCGTAGCGGCCGGTGATGTAGTCTTTCGTGCGTTCCTGTCGCGGCGCGGTGAAGATCTGATCGGTCTCACCATATTCGACAAGCGTGCCGAGGTGGAAGAAGGCGGTGCGCTGCGAAACGCGCGCGGCCTGCTGCATGTTATGGGTGACGATCACGATCGCGTAACGGCCGCGCAGCTCGTGGATCAGTTCCTCGATCTTGGCGGTGGCGATCGGGTCGAGCGCCGAGCAGGGCTCGTCCATCAGGATGACTTCGGGATCGACCGCGATCGCGCGGGCGATGCACAGGCGCTGCTGCTGACCGCCCGACAGCGCGGTGCCGCTGTCGTTGAGGCGATCCTTGACCTCTTCCCACAGACCGGCCCGGCGGAGCGAGCGTTCGACGATCTGGTCCATGTCGCCCTTGGCGCGCGCCAGCCCGTGGATGCGCGGGCCGTAGGCGACGTTCTCGTAGATCGACTTGGGGAAGGGGTTCGGCTTCTGGAACACCATGCCGACACGCGCGCGCAGCTGAACCACGTCCATCGACTTGTCGTAGATATTCTCACCGTCGAGCGTGATCTCGCCTTCGACCCGCGCGCTGGCGACGGTGTCGTTCATGCGGTTGAGCGTGCGCAGGAAGGTCGACTTGCCGCAGCCCGACGGGCCGATGAACGCGGTGACATTGTCCATGTCGACGTCGATCGAGACGTCGCGGATCGCCTGCTTCTCGCCATAGAAGACGTTGACGCCGCGCGCCGACATCTTGGGCGCGGCTTCGGTCTGCGCCGGGATGGCGCTGACGTCGGCGGCTTCTGCAAAATCGACTTGAGTCATCACCAGCGGGTCTCGAATTTGTTGCGAAGATAGATGGCGAGGGCGTTCATCGCGAGGAGGAACGCGAGCAGCACGATGATCGCCGCGCTGGTCTTCTCGATGAAGCCGCGGCTGACCTCGTCCGACCACAGGAAGATCTGGACGGGCAGCACGGTGGCGGGATCGAACACACCGCCCGGCGGCGTGACGATGAAGGCGCGCATGCCGATCAGCAGCAGCGGCGCGGTTTCACCGAGCGCGCGGGCCATGCCGATGATCGTCCCGGTGAGGATGCCCGGCAGCGCGAGCGGAAGGACGTGGTGGAACACGACCTGCACGCGGCTGGCGCCGATGCCGAGCGCGGCGTCGCGGATCGACGGCGGCACCGCCTTGATCGCGTTGCGCCCGGCGATGACGATCACGGGCATGATCATAAGCGCGAGGGTGAGGCCGCCGACCAGCGGCGCCGAGCGCGGCAGCCCGAGCGTGCCGAGAAACACCGCGAGGCCGAGCAAGCCGAAGATGATCGAGGGCACCGCCGCAAGGTTGTTGATCGACACCTCGATCAGGTCGGTCCAGCGGTTCTTGGGGGCATATTCCTCGAGATACACGGCCGAAAGCACGCCGATCGGGAAAGCGATCAGCAGCGTCACCAGCATGGTCAGGATCGAGCCCTTGAGCGCGCCCCAAATGCCGACCGCGGTGGGATCGGTCGAGTCCGCGCGGCTGAGGAAGCCGGCGTTGAAGCCGCTCTGCAACGCGCCACGGTCGCGCAGCTGTTGAACGCGCGCGCGCAATTCCGGTTCGCCTCCGCCATCGGCCGCGGCGTCGAGCTCGCTCGATGCGGGCACCCAGATATGCGCGCTCTGGCTGAGCAGATTGGGGTCTTCCTTGATCGCGTCGCGAACCGCGGTCCACGCGTTCTCCGCGATCAGCTCGTCGCCCTTCTCGCCGAAGGCGGCTGTGGCGGCGGTCTTCACGCGGTTCTCAAGGCCCGCGCCGGCAAGCGCCAGATCGGCGCCGCGCGTGCCAAGCTGCGCGCGATCGACCTCGAGCGGCGCCGACTTGAAGTCGATCGGCAGCGCAACCTCGGTCCGCATGAATCCGGCGGCGCCGTTGCCGATCATCGTCGCGAGCAGGAAGAACAGGAAGGCGGCCGAGACAATGACCGCGCCCATGCCGATCGCGCGGAAGCGACGCTCGGCGCGGTAACGCTTGCGAATGCGCTTCTGCATCGCATCCGTCTTCCAGTCTGTGGGAGCGCGGTGGCTGACAGGCTCACTCATATGCTTCGCGATACTTTTTCACGACGCGCAGGGCGACGATGTTGAGGAGGAAGGTGATCATGAACAGCGTCAGGCCCAGCGCGAACGCGGCGAGGGTCTTGGGACTGTCGAACTCGGCCTCGCCGGTCAGCAGGTCGACGATCTGCTTGGTGACGGTTGTCGCGCTTTCGAACGGGTTGGCGGTGATATTGGCGGCGCCGCTGGCGGCCATCACCACGATCATCGTCTCGCCGATCGCGCGGCTGACCGCGAGCAGCACGCCCGCGACCACGCCGGGCAGCGCGGCGGGGAGCAGCACGCGGCGGATCGTCTCGCTGGTCGTCGCGCCCATCGCCAGGCTGCCGTCGCGCATCGC
>DATIGZ010000604.1:0-3910 GCA_035481255.1 Sphingomonas sp.
CGCGCCGAGCCGTTCGATCGCGCGGCGCGAGGCATGGTTGAGGACATCGGTGCGAAGCTGGACGCAATTGGCGTCGAGCACATCAAAGGCATGGGCAAGCAGCATGCGCTTGGCCTCGGTATTGAGGCCGGTGCGCTGCACGCGGCGGGCATAGACCGTGCCGCCGATCTCGACCCGGCGGTGCCGCTCGCTCATCCGCATGAAGCGGGTGACGCCGGCAACTGCGCCGTCGGCGTCGAGCACGGTGAAGGGAAGCACGCGCCCCGCCGCGGCGTCGATCTCAATCTGGTCGAACCAGCCGTCGATCGTCGCGGGCCGTGGGACGAAGGTGGTGAACACCTCAAGGCCCGCGAACGCCTCGAGCAAGGCGGCGCGGTCGTTGCGGTGGAGCGGGCGCAGCGTGACGTAGCGGCCGGCGAGGGTCGGCGTCTCGCGCCAGACGTTCACTCGAGCACGCCCTCATGCAGCCGCACCACACGGTCCATCTTCGCCGCGAGCCGTTCGTTATGGGTGGCGATCAGCGCCGCCGCGCCCTCGCCGCGCACCAGCCGCAGGAATTCGGCGAGCACGACGTCCGCGGTATGCTCGTCGAGATTACCGGTCGGCTCGTCCGCCAGCACCAGTGCCGGCCGGTTGGCGAGCGCGCGGGCGACCGCCACGCGCTGTTGCTCGCCGCCCGAAAGCTGGCTCGGCCGATGCGTGAGCCGTGCGCCGAGGCCGAGCGCGGTCAACAGCGCCTCCGACCGCTCCCGCGCGTCGGCGAGGGTCGCGTTCTGGATGAGCTGGGGCAGCTCGACATTCTCGAGCGCGTTGAAGTCGGGCAGCAGGTGGTGGAACTGGTAGACGAAGCCCAATTTGTCCCGCCGCGTAACGGTGCGCGCATGGCTTTCGAGCTTTCCGACCTCCACGCCCGAGATGCGGATCGACCCTTCGAACCCGCCCTCAAGCAGGCCGACGGCTTGCAGCAAGGTCGACTTGCCGGAACCGGAGGGGCCGAGCAACGCGACGATCTCCCCCTGCCCCACGGTCAGGTCGATGCCGCGCAGGACGTGGATCGTCGCGCCGCCCTGCACAAAGGCGCGCTTGAGACCGACGGTCTGAAGGACTGGCTCATTCATAGCGCAGCACCTGAACCGGATCGGTGCTCGCCGCCTTGAAGGCCGGATAGAGCGTAGCGAGGAAGCTGAAGACGAGCGCCATCAGCGCGATCCCCGCGACCTCGACCGGATCGGTCCTGGCGGGGAGTTCGGTCAGGTAACGCATCGACGGGTCCCAGATCTGTTGCCCGGTGACGAAGCCAAGGAAGGTCAGCACTCCCTGCCGGAAATAGAGGATGATGAAGCCGAGGATCAGCCCGGCGACGATGCCGAGCGAGCCGATCACGGTGCCCACCGTCACAAAGATCCTGATCAGGCCCGACCGGGTCGCGCCCATCGTTCGCAGGATCGCGATGTCGCGCGTCTTGGCGCGGACCAGCATGATCAGAGACGACAGGATGTTGAATACCGCGACGAGGATCAGGATCGACAGGACGGTGAAGGTGACGAGGCGGTCGACGGCCAGCGCCTCGAACAACGTCGCGTTGAGCGTGCGCCAGTCGGTGAGCTGGCCGACGCCCGCGACCTGTTTCGACAGCGGAGCGAGAATGTCGCCGACCTTGTCGGGATCGCTGGTCTCGACCTCGACCATTCCGACGGTGTCACCCATCAGGAGGAGCGTCTGCGCATCCTCCATCGGCATGACGACGAAGGCCTTGTCATAGTCGTAGACGCCGATCTCGAAGATCGCGGCGACGCGGTAGGAGACGATGCGCGGGACAGTACCGAACGGACTGGTGAGCCCCTGCGGACTGACCAGCGAGACGCTGCTCCCCGGCGTGGCCCCCAGCGACTGCGCCAGACGCGATCCCATCGCGATGCACTCGCAACCCGGCTTGAGCTGCTTGAGGTCGCCGATCAGCACATTCTTGTTGAGGGTGGGGTTGGCACGAATGTCGGGCACGGTCATGCCGCGCACCAGCACGCCCTCAACCCGGCCGGTAAAGGTCGCCATCAGCGGCTGTTCGATCAGCGGGGTCGCGCTGGTGACGCCGGGAGTCTTGCGCGCCTGTTCGACGATATCGCGCCAGTCGCGCAGCTGACCGCCATATCCCTGAATCACCGCATGGCCGTTGAGGCCGGTGATCTTGTCGAACAGCTCGGCGCGGAAGCCGTTCATCACGCTCATCACGATCACCAGCGCGGCGACGCCGAGCATCACCGCGACAAGGCTGATCGATGCGACGAGGAAGATGAACGCCTCCCCCCGCCCGGGCAGGAGGTAGCGGCGGGCAATCATCCGCTCATATCGGGAAAGCAACATATGCGAGCGTTGTTAGGGGGGTGCGAGGGCGCGCGCAATCCGCGCTGTTGCCAAATAAACACAGGATGAATGCAAAGCGCGGGGACTGACGTCATAGCCCCGTGACAAGCGGCAATGGCCATCCTAGCACGTCCCTACGAAGCGCAGGCAATGGCCGTGGTTCGGGGAGGCTCTCCCGTCCCGTCCTTTTTCGGAAGGATGCGTGGGCAGGAAGCCACAAGGGGGCTGACGAGGCATCGTCACGCAGGCGCCCGGGCTGGAAACGGCCCGGGCGTTTCGCGTTTCCGGACACCCTGTCTTGTCCTGCTTGTCAACTTCAGCGTCGCAAAAACAGCCGCGCGGTCAGCCGGAATGGAGTCCCGCCTTCGCGGGAATGAGGAAACCGGGAATGCCGCCCTTCCGAAAAGAGATCGGCCCATCAGGGCGGGGAGGAAGCCGCAGGAGCCTGGTTGCAGCCCCCTCCCCTGGCATCTGTCGTCCGCGCCGGCCTGTTCCTAAAGTCAATCGCGGGGACAGATACGTCTCTTGATCGGGGCTTAGAAGCTAAGCCCCACGGTCACGCCATAGGTGCGCGGATCGCCGACATTGCCGGAGATCAGCCCGGTGTTGCCGGGCGTCGTCGCCAGCACCTCCAGATACTTCTTGTCGAACGCGTTGCGCACCCAGCCGAAGACGTTCAGCCCTTCGTCAGTGCGGAAGCCGAGGCGGAAGTTCGCCAGCGTGTAGCCGTCGATATCGGTGTAGATCGAACGCGAGGCGTTGGACGAGAATTTGGACCGCGAGTTCGCGTCCGCGCCCAGATACACTTCGCCATCCTTGCCGAAGAGCTTCGCCGGTACATTATACTCGGCGCCGAACGAGAACGCCCAGTTCGAGATGCCGGGCAGCCACTGGCCGGAGATGTCGCACACCGTCGGGCTGTTCGTTCCCGGGGCGCCCGGCGCACCGATCACCGCGCCGGTACCGCCGCCCGACAGCTCGGGCGGACACGGCGCGTTCTTGAAGTCGACATATTCGTGATCGGTGTACGCGCCATTGACATAGAGGTTGAAGCGATCGCTCGGCCGGACCGAGAAGTCCGCCTCGACGCCGCGCACCCGCACCTCGCCCGCATTGGCCAGATAGCCGCGCAGGGTGGAGGTCGAGCTGTTGTTCACGATCGCCTGATAATCCTTGATGATCGTCCAGAAGCCGGTGACGTTGAACGTCGCCTTGCGATCCCAGAACTGGGTCTTCACGCCGACCTCGAAGTGATCGACCTTTTCCGGCTCGATCTGCGCGAGCTGGGTCTGCACCACGCCGTTCACCACCGGCACGCCGTTGAGGTTCAGACCGCCAGATTTGAAGGTGTGGGCATAGGTCGCATAGAGCAGCACGTCGCGCGACGGCTTGTACGACGCGGTCAGGTCATAGGTGACGTTCCACGCACGATAGGCTTCGTCGGTGAACGCCTGAGGCTGGATTGCCTCGCGCTGGGCCGCCTGCCGCGCGGTGCCGCCCGAATAAGGCACAAGGTTGCCCTGCGCGTCGCGCACGATCGAAACGTAGC
>DATIGZ010000605.1:0-7243 GCA_035481255.1 Sphingomonas sp.
CCGCCGATCTCGAACCGGTCGCTGACTTCGAACGTCATGTCCGCGAACAGATCCCACGCCTTGGTGCGGCTGAAATTGGTGCTGGTCTCGCGATGCGCACCCTTGAGATTGGCGGCGATCGCCTGTGCCAGCGGGGCCGGCAACGCATAGCCCCGCGCCACGGCGACACCCTGAAGCAGCTGGCCGGTGAAGACTGTGTTGGAGAACAACGAGATCGGCGCCGGATCGGTCGCCGGACGGCCGGGGATCGCACCGCCGCCGTTCAGCGTGTTGGTGAGCCGCGCCAGCGCCACCCGCTCGTCGAACTGCGACGGCGTGCGCTGGTGGCCGTCCTCATAGAAATAGGTCGCGCCGACAAAGCCCTTGAGCGGACCGCCATTGTCCCAGCTGAGGCGAAGCGTCCCCATGGTCTGAGTCCCCGCCGCGTCCTCGGCCGCGGTCAGCGCGGGAAGCGAAATGCCGTCCGCGTCGAAGATCTCGAGGCCTCTGAACGCGCGATAGGCCAGCGTGCCGTTGAGCGAGAAGCCGTTGCCGAGTTCGGCGTTGGCGATGCCGGTGACGCCCCACACCTCACGCTCAAGACCGAGGCGCTTGCCCCCCTCGAAGCCGGGCCCCGCCGCGAGCGCCGCGCCGCTGTTGCGGCCGCGGTCGCCGATCACCGCGCCGGTGATCGTGTCGGTCGGGTTGTAGGCGATCGACTTGAACGCGGTGCCGGTGGCGCGATCGGTCTGGTAATTGCCGATCAGGTCGAAGGTGAAGCCCGCGGGCTCCCAGCGCAGGCTGCCGCGCACCGCCTCGCTCTCGATCCCGTTGAAGTCGCGACCGCCCAGCAGATCCTCGACAAAGCCGTCGCGCTTCTTGACGCGCGCGGCGGCGCGGATCGCGAGATCGTCGGCAAGCGGGATGTTCCACGTCCCGTCGACGCGGTACATGCCATAGCTGCCGCCCGATGCGCGCAGCATGCCATAGCCCGCCTTCGGATCGGCCTTGGCCTGAATAAGGTTCACCGCGCCGATCAGCGCGCCGCGGCCATAGAGGGTCGATTGCGGACCCTTGGCGACCTCGACCCGCTCCAGATCGAACAGTTCGACATAGGAGCCGCGCGACTTGGAAATCGAGACCCCGTCCTGAAACACCGACACGCGCGGCTCGTTGAACGCGCTGCCCGAATCCGAGGTGATGCCGCGCATCACGAAGCCCGGATTGTTCGGCGACTGGTTCTGCACCTCGAACCCCGGCACGTAGCGCGACAGGGCGTCGAATTCCTGAATGTTCATCCGCTCGAGGAAGCGGTCATCATAGGCGGTGAGCGCGAAGGGCACTTCGATCGGGCGCTGCTCGACGAACTGAGCGGTGACGACCACTTCGTCCACCACCGGCTCCCCCGGCGCGTCCTGCGCCAGAGCGGGCGTCGCGGCGAGCGCGATCGGGCTGGCGAAGGCAAGAAGCGGGAAGCGGATCGACATGTTGGAAGCCCCTGTTGACGCGGGCGGAATGCCCATGCCGGGCCTCATGTCGGCAATTGGTGACGAACCTGTTGCAACGCACCATTGCACAAAGAAAAATGCCCGCCCCGGGGCTGATTCCGGGGCGGGCGAGGGATCGGCACATGGGGTGCCGGAGGGTCTCGTGAAACTCAGCTGGCGGCCTTGGTCGCCTGATCCATCAACGCCTTCGCCGTCCGAATCGCGTCGGCTTCGCTGGTCTTGCCGCTCTGGATCTCGTCGGCGATGCCGAGCAGGCGGCTGGCGATTACCGTTCCGGCCTCGGCCGCCTCGGTGATGCGGATGCCGTTCTTGGCGGCGGCGATACGGTCCCACTCGGCGCGGACCGCTGCCCAATAGCCCCTCGTCGCGGCCCAATAGTCGTCCGCCGCCTTCACGGCATAGCCGTCGAACCGGGTATAGGTGTTGAGGACATATTCCTGCACCACCGGCTCGAGCTTGCCGTCGAACTGGCCCATCTTGGTGTTGTCCTGCCAGTGGATCCAGCCGCCCGGGCTGATCTGGTGGCGGTTGATCGCATAATAACGGTCATAGACCGGGCCGCGTACCGCATCGCGGCGGGCAAGCGGGCGCCAGGTCCAGTTTGAGCGCCAGCGGCGGATGCCCGCCTCGGTCGTCCACTGGCCCCAGCCGCCGTAGCGCGGACTGTCGTCGACCTGCCACACGGTCTGCGACCAGCGGCCCTTGCGCATCCGCTCGGGCACCTCTTCCCACGTCCACGCGTCGGGGCCGGAATAGACCAGTACCCTCGCGGGCTCATATTCCCAATCCTGCCGCCAGTGCTTGATGATCATGTCCTTGCCGTCGTGGCTGACGACCAGCAGGTGCTGGAGCACGATCTTGCGGCCGGTGTCCTCGATCACGCGGACCGATTCATGCCCGCCGGAAACCTTGGCCGCGATCGGCGTGTAATCGGCGCGCCACGGCGTCGATTCCTGCATATCGAACCTGACCTTATAGTTTCCGGCCATCGCCAGGATGTCCTTGCGGTCGGCCTCGAACGAGGCCCTGGCCTCGGCCTCGCTGCCGGTCTTGACGGGCCCGTCGGCCAGTGCCGGCGTCGCGCAGGCGATCAACGCGGCCCCGGCGATCCACAGCATCTTCTTCATTGTTCTTGCCCTCTCTTTTGGTCGTTCGAAGTTCAGAAGCGGACGCTGACCGAGACGCTGCCGTTGCGACCCGGCTGGGTGTAGGCGTCCTTGATGGTCGAGGTCGGCGAGAGGCCGCGCACGTCGCTCCACCAGGCGTATTTCTCGTCGGTCACGTTGAAGAGGCCGCCTCGCAACGTCACCGCGTCGGCGATCTTGACGAAGGCCGTGACGTCGAGCGTGGTGAAGCCGGGCGGGGTGTATTGCCCGCCCGCGCGGCTCGCCTCCTTCTGCGCGCCGTGGGTCGCGATCACCTGCCCGCCGAAGCGGCCGGCGGATTCGCGCCAGCCGATGCCCGCGACGACCTTGAGCGGATCGACCGAGAGCAGCGGCGTCTTGACCCCCGTCGGACTGATCTCGTCGCCCGTGGCGTAGGAGATGGCGAGACGCGCGGTGAAGCCGGCATCGTTCCACGCTTCGAACCGCGCTTCCGCGCCCTTCACCCGCGCGCGGTCGATATTGATGAACTGATAGATCGCGGGATCAGCGGGCGTGAAGCTGCCGCCCACCACTTCCTGCGAGATGAAGTCGTCGTAATCGACGTGGAAGGCGGTGAGGTCGAGCCGGACATTGTTGCCCAGGAAGCGGATGCCCGCCTCGAACGCCTCGCTTGTCTCCGGCTTCAAATTCGGGTTGGGGGCCGAGGTGTAGCCAAAGGCGAGGTTCTCGAAGAACTGGTTCACCTGGCTCGGTTCGGGCGCCTTGAAGCCCTGTGCGTAGTTGGCGAACAGCCGCACCGTTTCACCCAGCTTCACCACCGCGCCGATCTTGGGCGAGACGTGCGACCCGCTCTGCTTCGCTGCGGCAAAGGCGGGGAGCAGCGGGTCCTTGTCGGGCGACAGATTATAGTGATCGAAACGCAGCGCCGGGTGAAGCGTCACCGGGCCAACGGTAACCTCACCCGCGGCGAACACACCGACCAGCGTATAGTCGGTCCTCGGGAAGGCGCGGGTCGGGAAGACCTCTCCCGCCGGCGGTACCGTGCCGTCACGCAACCCCTCCTGCTGCGTCACGCTGACGTCGCCGCCCAGAATCAGGCGCAGCGGCGTTTCGGTGCTGCCGAAGTTCAGACGCACGTCGCCCGCCGCGCCATAAATGCGGTTCTCGAACGTGTTGATCCGCGTGCGATCGACCGCCGGATTGCGGTCCTCGAAGGTGAACTGGCGATCCTCCGAATCCTGCAGATAGGCGGTTAGCCGCGCCTGCTCGACCGTACCCTCGCCCGTCCAGGTCCAGTCGAGCGCCCCGCGCCAGCGGTGACCGGTATCGGTCGCATCAAGGTTGAGGACGCTGGCCGAATGGCCGGTCAGCACGTCGGTGAACAGGTGCGTGTCGAGATACTCACCGGTCAGCCGGAAGCGATGCCCGCCACTCTCATAGACGATCCGGCCCAGCGCCGCGTTGGAACTGCCGTCCTGCGGATTGGCGAGCGTGCGCGCCGCGCCGGTGCCGCCGACCGAGCCGTGATTCTCATACTCGCTGAAGTCGCGCCGGGTATAAGCGGCCATCACCGACCAGTCGCCCGAGCGCCCGGCGGCGATCAGCGTCTCGCTGAACTCATTGTCCGCCGACGACCATGCGGCGCGCGCGCGTCCACCGAAATTCTCGCCTTCGCGCAGAAAGTCCTTGGGGTCGGCGGTGATGAAGCTCACCGCACCCGCGAGACCGTCGCTGCCATACAGCGCCGATGCCGGACCGCGCAGGATCTCGACCGACTTGATGAGGCCGAGATCGACATAGTCACCGCGACCCACCCCCTGCGCGCCAAAGCTGAACCCGTCGGGCACCCGCACGCCGTCGACCTGAATCAGCACGCGGTTGCCGCCCATGCCGCGGATGTTGAAGCCCTCATTACCGGCCCGGCCGGTCGTGCCCAGCGCGGCACCGAAGCGGGTCGGCTGACGGGTGACACTGACGCCTGGCTCGAAGCGGACCAGTTCCTTGATGTCGGTGACCAGTTCGTCGGCGATCCGCTCCTCGCCGATCACGCTGACCGTCGCGGGCGCATCCTGCGTCGCCAGCGGCGAGCGGGTCGCGGTGACGGTAACGGTATCCCGTGCCTCCGGGTCGGCTTCCTCGGCGAAGGCCGGGGCCGCAACGAGCGCCAGCAGGCTGGCTCCGGCGACAAGGAAGCTGCGCGATCGAGACATGATTTCCCCTTCAATTTTGCGATTGCGACTGACTCGCATTAGCTAGGAGCACCTAGGCTTATTGCGAACCAGTGTCAATTGTGCGGAAGCCATGGACGTGTGCAAAACCCGCATGACGTTTCGCAAGCGGCGCGCTAAACGCTCGTCATGCAACGTCCCAAGCTCTCGGTCGTCGTACCGTGCTACAATGAAGAAGGTTGTCTCGAGCTGCTGCACGGCCGGGTCTCTGCCGCCGCGCGCGCCGCCGTCGGCGACGATTACGAGATCGTGCTGGTCAATGACGGTTCGCGCGACGGCAGCTGGGCCGTCATGCAGCGGCTGTCGGCCGCCGACCCGCACCTTGTCGCGATCAACCTGTCGCGCAACCACGGTCACCAGCTCGCGCTGACCGCAGGCCTGGACCTGTGCGCGGGTGAGGAAATCCTCGTCATCGACGCGGACCTGCAGGATCCGCCCGAATTGCTGACCGAGATGCGCGCCACGCTTCGCGAGCAGGGCGCCGACGTCGTCTATGCCGTGCGGCGCAAGCGCGATGGCGAGACCTTTTTCAAAAAGGCCACCGCGGCGCTGTTCTATCGCATGCTCGATCGCATCACCGACACGCCGATCCCGCTCGACACCGGCGATTTCCGGCTGATGACGCGCCGCGCGCTCGACGCGTTCCTGTCGCTGCCCGAACAGGCGCGTTTCATCCGCGGCATGGTCGCTTGGGTCGGCTTCCGTCAGGTGCCGTTCGTCTATGACCGGCACGAGCGGCACGCGGGCGAGACCAAATATCCGCTCGCCAAGATGATCCGCTTCGCGCTCGACGCGGTGACCGGCTTCTCGACGGCGCCGTTGCGCTTCGCCAGCCATGCCGGCCTTGCCCTCACCGGACTGTCGGCGCTGCTGTTCCTCTACATCGTCATCGGCTGGCTGCTGGGCAACGCGGTGCAGGGCTGGACCTCGACAATGCTGGTCGTCGTCTTCCTCGGCGCGGTGCAGATGTTCGTGCTGGGCCTGATCGGCGAGTATCTCGGCCGCCTGTATGTCGAATCGAAGCGGCGGCCGCTTTATCTGGTCGCCGACGTCGCCGGCCCGGTGAAGGGGCATGCCTCGCTCGGCTATCGCTATGCCGACTCGGGCGAGGTGACCGTGTCGCCCCACGCGCCGGTCCGACCCGAAGCGGTCGAGACCGCCGGCGCGCCGGCAAAGCTCCCCCGTCGCAAGCCTGTTGCGGGCGACGCGGCAAGCGGGCTCGACGAGCCGCCGACGTTGCTTTGAAGCGCGCGCTCACCCTCTTCGCGCTCGCCGCCGCGACGCCGCTTGCCGCGCAGCAGGCGACGCCGATCCAGAGCCGGGTCGAAATCGAGTTGGGCAAGGCAGCGCCGGGAACGCGCTTCGGCCTCGTCGTCACCGACGCGCAGGGCCGCGAGATCGTCGCGGTCAACCCCGACCAGCGCTTCATCCCGGCGTCGAACACCAAGATCATCACCACGGCGGCGGCGCTGTCCACCCTCACCGGGTTCGACCGGCCCGATATGGCGGGCGGTGCGAGCGTGCGGATCGAGGAACGCGACGTGGTGCTGACCGGGCATGGCGACGCCCGTCTCTCCAGCGCCGCGGACTGCGCCACCAACTGCTTGTCGCAGCTGGCCGACGCGATCGCCGCGAAGACGAAGCGGGTGCGCAACATCACTGGTGACGCCACGCTGTTCCCCGACGAGCGCTGGAGCTCCGGGATGAGCTGGAACAACATTCCCAGTCCCTATGGCACCGCGCTGACCGCGCTGACGCTCGACGACAACGAGCTGATCGCGACGGCTACGCCCGGCGCCGCCGGCGCAGCGCCCGGTGTCGCGCATCTCGGCTATCTCACGATCGACAATCGCGCCGTCACCGTGGCGGCGGGGGGAAAGACCGATCTCGAGATCGATCGCCTGCCCTTCGATCGCACGATCCGCCTGACCGGCACGATCGCCGCCGACGCGAAACCGCAGCGGATCCGCATGGGGATCGACGATCCCGCCCATTATGCCGCGTGGCGCCTTGCCGCATTGCTGCGCGAGCGCGGGGTGCAAGTGACGGGCGAGCTGCAATCGCGCTACCGCACCCCAAGCACGGTTGACGATCCCGGCCAGCGCAGCGCTCTGCCGCCGCGTGCCGCACCCCCCGCGCCGCTCGCCGCGCTGACGCCGCCGCCCCTGCTGGAAGATCTGCGCACGATCAACAAGGACAGCCAGAACCTGCACACCGAGCTGCTGCTGCGCCGTGTCGGTCTGGCGAACGGCACGGGCTCGGTCGCTGACGGGCTGGTTCGGATCGAGGCGATGTTCACCGCCGCCGGCGTTCCGCGCACGTCATGGGACTTTTCCGACGGGTCGGGCATGTCGACCTATAACCGCATCGCGCCTCGCGGCATGGTGACGTTGCTCGATTGGATCGCGCGCCAGCCCTGGGG
>DATIGZ010000606.1:0-12615 GCA_035481255.1 Sphingomonas sp.
AGACCGGCGAAGATCGGCGCGGCTCTTCCAGAAAGTTCTAGGGGAAGGACAACACCGGATGACGATTGTTTATCTCGCCATCGCCTGCGGCCTATTGGCCGTGGCCTATGGCCTATTGACGAGCCAACAGGTGCTGAGGGCACCGGACGGCAACGAGAAGATGCAAAGCATTGCCGCCGCGATCCAGGAAGGCGCCAAAGCCTATCTGGGCCGGCAATATACGACGATCGCCATTGTGGGCGTGATCGTCGCTGTCGTGTTGTTCTTCACTCTGGGCGGTCTTTCGACGCTGGGCTTCGTGATCGGCGCGGTGCTTTCGGGCGTCGCGGGCTATGTGGGCATGCACATTTCGGTGCGCGCCAACGTCCGCACCGCAGAGGCCGCGCGGGGATCGCTCCAGGGCGGGCTCACCCTCGCCTTCCGCTCGGGTGCCATCACCGGCATGCTGGTCGCGGGGCTGGGATTGCTCTCGATCGCCGCGATCTTCTGGTACCTCGTCGATGTTGCCGGCATGGCGCCCAACGCGCGGCCGGTGATCGAAACGCTCACTGCGCTCGCCTTCGGCGCCTCGCTCATCTCGATCTTCGCGCGCCTGGGCGGCGGCATCTTCACCAAGGCTGCCGACGTCGGCGCCGACCTGGTCGGCAAGGTCGAGGCAGGCATCCCCGAGGACGACCCCCGCAACCCCGCGGTGATCGCCGACAACGTCGGCGACAATGTCGGCGACTGCGCCGGCATGGCCGCCGATCTGTTCGAGACCTATGTCGTGACGATCGGCCTCACCATGGTGTCGATCGCGTTGCTCGTCGCGGGCACCTCGGAGCAGTTGCTTGCGCTCATGTCGCTGCCGCTGATCGTCGGCGGCGTGTGCATCATCACCTCGATCATCGGCACCTATATGGTCCGTCTCGGCGGCAGCCAGTCGATCATGGGCGCGTTGTACAAGGGCTTCTGGACCACCGCGATCCTCGCCGTCCCGGCGATCTGGTTCGCGACCCAATATGCGCTCGGCGACCTCAATGCCCCGATCGGCAATGCCGCCTATACCGGCATGGACCTGTTCTGGTGCATGATGATCGGCCTCGCCGTCACCGGCCTGCTGGTGTGGATCACCGAATATTACACCGGCACCAATTATCGCCCGGTCCGGTCGATCGCCAAGGCATCGGAAACCGGCCACGGCACCAACGTGATCCAGGGTCTGGCGATCAGCCTTGAGGCGACCGCGTTGCCGACGATCGTGATCGTCATCGCGGTGATCGCATCGTTCCAGCTCGCCGGGATCATCGGTGTGGCCTTCGCCGCCACCTCGCTGCTCGCGCTCGCCGGCATGGTCGTCGCGCTCGACGCCTATGGCCCGGTCACCGACAATGCCGGCGGCATCGCGGAAATGGCGGGGCTGCCCGACGACGTCCGCACCCGCACCGACGCGCTCGATGCGGTCGGCAACACCACCAAGGCGGTGACCAAGGGCTATGCCATCGGTTCCGCCGCGCTCGCCGCGCTGGTGCTGTTCGGGGCGTATACGGAGGATCTGAAGCGCTACTTCGCCGACGTCACGGTCGATTTCTCGCTCAGCAATCCGTTCATCATCGTCGGGCTGCTGCTCGGCGCGCTGCTGCCCTATCTGTTCGGCGCCTTCGGCATGACCGCCGTGGGCCGTGCGGCGGGTGCGGTGGTCGAGGATGTCCGCGCTCAGTTCCGCGACAATCCGGGCATCATGGCAGGGACCAGCCGTCCCAACTATGGCCGCACGGTGGACATCGTCACCCGCGCCGCGATCAAGGAGATGGTGGTTCCGTCGTTGCTGCCGGTGCTGTCGCCGATCGTGCTCTACTTCGTGATCCTGAAGGTCGACGGTCAGGCCAACGCCTTTGCGGCGGTGGGCGCGATGCTGCTCGGCGTGATCGTGTCGGGGCTCTTCGTGGCCATCTCGATGACCTCGGGCGGCGGCGCATGGGATAACGCCAAGAAGTATATCGAGGACGGCAATCACGGCGGCAAGGGCAGCGAGGCTCACAAGGCCGCGGTGACCGGCGACACCGTGGGCGATCCCTATAAGGACACCGCGGGTCCCGCGGTGAACCCGATGATCAAGATCACCAATATCGTCGCGCTGCTCCTGCTCTCGGCGCTGGCCGGCAGCGGCGGCTGATCCTCGGCCACCGGTCATTTTCGGCCCCGCCCGGCACCTCCGGGCGGGGCCTTTTCTTTGTCAGGGCCAGCGATAGTCCACGACCACCGGGAAGTGATCCGACGGATAGCGCCCGTTCGCCGAATCGGTCAGCGTCGCGGCCTTCGCCGCGGTCAGACCCTTGGCGAAAACCCAGTCGATCCGCCGGTCGGCCTTGCCGCTAAAGGCATGGAACGTCTCCGCCGGCCCGCTCCGCGCCCTTGCCGCCTCCCAGGCATCGGCAAGGCCCGTGCTCAGCACCCGATGAGCCCCGGATTGGGGAACCGTATTGAAGTCCCCGGTCAGCACAACCGGCGCTCGATCCGGCCGTGCCGCGATCCATGCGGCGATCGCCGCCGCCGCCTTCTCCCGCGCTGCCTCGTCCTCCGCCCGATAGGGGAAATGCGTGTTGATGAACCAGAAGCGCTTGCCCCCCGGCACCGTCTCGAACAGCCCCCAGGTCGCCATGCGCGGATAGAGATTGCCCCAGCTGATGCTCGCGGGAACCTGTGGCGTGTCGGACAGCCAGAAATTGCCCAGTTCGATCAGCTTCAGCCGGTCGCGGCGGTAAAAGACACCCATATGCTCGTCGGCATGCCCGCCACGCCGGTCGAGTCCGAACCAGCTATAGTTGGGCAGCTTCGCCACCACCCGGTCGCCCTGGATCTTCCACAACTCCTGCGTGCCGATGATATCGGGATCCGCGCGCCGGATGGTTTCGACGAACAGGTCCTGCCGCGCCTCCCAGCGGTTCGAGCCGTCCGACTCCAGCGGAAGCCGGACGTTGAAGCTCATCACCCGCAGATCGTCTCTTGCCGCCGCCAAAGTCGCCCCCGGCATCGCCGCGAGCGCCAATCCGATCACCAGCGCACGCCTTTGTACTATCATATCGCCACATCGCTCTTGCTTGTTGCCAACGCTGTCACCTATGCCTTGAACCAATCAGGGGAGGCAAATGGCGCGCAGGCCGACGATCAAGGAAGTCTCGAAGCTCGCGGGGGTGTCGTTCAAGACCGTCTCGCGCGTGCTGAACAACGAGAAGAATGTCAGCGACGAAACTCGCCGCCGCGTCGAGCAGGTGGTGGCGGAGCTGAACTTCCGCCCCAGCCTCGCCGCCCGCACGCTGGCCGGGCGCAAGTCGTTTCAGGTCGCGCTGCTCTACGACAATCCCAGTCCCTATTATGTCTATCACCTCCAGGCCGGCGCGCAGGAGCGCTGCCATGAGCTCGGCTACCGGCTGCTGATCCAGCCAGTCGTCGCCGATTCCGCCGATCTGGTGCAGGAAGTCGCCGCGCTGATCGACGAAACGCATCTCGACGGCCTGATCCTCTCGCCCCCCGTCACCGAATCGGTCGAACTGCTCGAGGAACTTGACCGCCGCGGCCTGCCCTATGTCCGGATCGAGCCGGGTTTCCGCCGCGACGAGGGGCGCTCGACCACCATCGACGACGTCGCCGCCGCGCGCGACCTCACCGCGCACCTGATCGGCCTCGGCCATCGCGATATCGCCTTCATCACCGGCCCTGAGAACCATATCTCCTCGGTCGAGCGGCTTGAGGGCTATCGCACCGCGCTCGACGCGCACGGCATCGCGTTCGATTCCGCGCTGGTCGTCGCGGGCGACTACAGCTTTCCCTCGGGCCGTGAGGCCGCGCGGCGGCTGCTCGACGGCGCCACCCGCCCCACCGCGATCTTCGCCGGGAATGACGATATGGCGGCGGGCGCCCTCGCCGTCGCGCATGAGCTCGACATCGGTGTGCCCGACCAGCTCTCGATCGCCGGGTTCGACGATTCTGACCTCGCCGCGGCGGTCTGGCCGCCGCTCACCACCGTTCGCCAGCCGGTGCGCGAGCTCGCCTGGGCGGCCGCCGACCTGCTTCTGTCGGACGACCGCAAACGTGACCGGCTCACGCTGGACTATGATCTGGTGATCCGCGCCAGCACCGGCGCGCGCTAGGGTCCTCTCTCCCACACCTTCTGCACCTCCCGCTGGCAGGAGGGTTTTCAGCGTGTTCGCTCAGCGCATCGCCACGTCGGCGAACCCGGCCCTGTTCAAACGACCCAATGTCCCGCCGCGCGCCCATGCCGCGCGGCGAATGTTGTAGGACATCTTCTTGACACACCCGGGAGTTTGTAGGACAACTTATCATGACACCGGTTTCCAATACCGGGCGAAGACTAGCCGAATCGCACCGTGTAAAACGGTTCACGCGAACCTGGGGAGGACTGCATGAACACCAACAGCCTGCTGAAGTCGGGCATCGCCACCGCCGCGCTGACCGCGGCGCTCGTCATCTCGACGCCCGCCATGGCACAACAGAGCGCCGCCGCGCCCGCCGAGGAGGAGCAGGAAATCGTCGTCAGCGGCATCCGCAACTCGCTGCAGCAGGCTGCGCAGGTCAAGCGTGATGCCCCGCAGGTGATGGACGTCATCACCGCTGAGGATGTCGGCAAGCTCCCCGACGCCAACGTCGCCGAGGCACTTCAGCGCGTGACCGGCGTCCAGATCACCCGCGTGTTCGGCGAAGGCCAGTCGGTGTCGGTGCGCGGACTGCAACAGGTCCGCGTCGAGGTCGATGGCCGCACGCTGCTCGGCTGGTCGGCGCGCCTGTCGCCGCCGGAGAACGACCAGCTCGGCCGTTCCTCGGGCCTCGACTCCGTGCCCTCGTCGCTGTTCGGCCGGCTCGAAGTGCGCAAGTCGCCGCTCGCCAGTCAGGCGGAGGGCGGTCTTGGCGGCACGGTCAATCTCGTTACCCCCAAGCCGCTGTCGTTCAAGGAAACCACCCTCTCGGTCCGCGCGCAGGGCGTCTATTCGGAGAATAGCGAGAAGTTCGAACCGGCGGTCACCGGCTTCTTCACGACCAAGTTCGCCGACGGGCGCATCGGCATCATGCTGGCGGGCGAATATCAGAAGCGCACGTCGATGACCCAGACGTTCGAGCGCAACAACTTCCTCAACCGCACCTACACCGGCACCGGCGCCGGCGTGTACGCGACCCCGGTGCTGCTTCAGTATGAGCAGTTCACGGTCGACCGTTCGCGCCTCGGCCTGAACGGCGCGGTGCAGTTCGAGGTGACGCCCGAATTCACCGTCACCGCCGACGCGCTCTATTCGAAGCTGACCACCGGGCGGCATCAGGACTTCTTCGCCTTCCGCCTGCCCACCGGAACCAATCCGGTGACCAACCGCGTGGTCGAGAACGGCGCGGTGGTCGCGGGCACCGCCAACGCCACCGTCACCACCGCGGGCCAGATCCGCAACGAACCGACCGAAAGCTATCTCTACGGCCTCAACGGCAAATATGAGAAGGACGGGCTCAAGATCGAGGCGGACGGCTATTACAGCAAGGGGACGATCGACCAGACGATCCAGATCATCACCTTGCAGGCCACGGCGCTGGTCCCCGGCAATTTCGATTTCCGCGGCGGCACCGTTCCGTCGCTGTCGCTCGGCGCCTTCAACCCCTCGGTCTATTCCTCGTACAACCCCGCCACCAACGGCGTGCGCAGCAACCGCCTGCTCGGTCTGCTCGAGGAATGGACCGGCAAGCTCGACGTCAGCTACGAATTCGACAGCGGGGTCACGCTGGCGATGGGCGTGCGCTATACTGACCTGCATGCGCGATCGAACGCCTATCGCAGTCAGGTGACGCCGACCCGTGCTGAGATCGAGCCCTATCTCAAGCTGATCGACGGGGGGTTCATCAGCGACATTCCGGGCAGTTTCCCGCGCGGTTTCCTCACCACCGCGCCGACCTTCGACTATGTCTTCAACCGGGCTCAGGCGGCCGAACCGAACCCAAACCCCAACGACCGCTCGACACTGCTGCCCAACCTTCAGCGCGACTATGATTTCAGCGAGAAGACCTTGGCCGGTTATCTCATGATCTCGGGCGAGGGCGAATTGCTGGGCATGCCCTACAGGGCGAATGCGGGCGTGCGCATCGCCAGCACGCGCCTTTCGGTCGATTCCTACCGCAACGTCGGCACGGTGAGCACGCTGGGCACCGACAAGAATCGCTACACCAACGTGCTGCCCAGCGCGAACATCGCGTTCAACGTCACCGACAACTTCCTCGTCCGCGTCTCCGGGTCGCAGACGATGCAGCGCGCCTCGATCGCCGACCTCGCGCCGTCGACCTTCTTCAATGCGACTAACCTGTCGGTCACGGGCGGCAACGCGAACCTGAACCCGCCTATCTCGACTCAGGCGGACATCAGCTTCGAATATTATACGGGCAAGAGCTCGCTGATCTCGGGCGCGCTGTTCTACAAGGACGTCAAGGACTTCATCGCCAGCTTCGTGACCTCGGGCGTTGATACGACGCTCGATCCGCAGGGCCGGGTGTTGGTGTTCTCGCGGCCCGAGAACCTCGCCAGCGCGAAGATCAAGGGGTTCGAGATCGGCGTGCAGCAGTTCTTCGACTTCCTGCCCGCGCCGTTCGACGGCCTCGGCATCATCGCCAATTACACCTATTCGGACTCGGCCGATAACGCGGGCTTCCCGCTCGTGGCGGTGTCGAAGAACAGCTACAACCTCGTCGGCCTGTTCGAGAAGGGACCGATCTCGGCGCGCGTCGCGTACAACTACCGTGACGAGGCCGTGTTCGAATTCTCCGAAGGCCGCCCCAGCTTCATCGGACCGCGCTCGCAGCTCGATGCGCAGATCGGCGTCGACATCACCAAGCGGATCGCGCTGTCCCTGCAGGCGCAGAATCTGATCCCGAGCGAGTCGGCGACCACCGAGTACAGCGCCGCCGGCCCTGTCGCGCTCAACGGCTATGCGCTGTCGGAACGGCGCTACTCGATCGGCCTGCGCGCCAAATTCTGACCGTCCCTCCCTGCGGAAGGCAGGCCGCCCGGGCTTGGGAACCGGGCGGCCACCCCACCGCAAGGAAAGTCTAGGTATCGAGCGCGCGCATCGCCTGATTCCACCGCATCACATTCGCCCGCGCCTCCTGCACAAAGGCTGAGCGGCGGACGATACCCAGAAACAGATCGGCGACCCATTTGCCCGGCTGGCGCAGTGGCCGGCGCACCTGGATCAGCAGCACCACGCGCGTCGCCTGCGTGTCGTTCCACACCTCATGATCATAGGTGTCGTCGAACATCAGCGTCTCGCCCTCCGCCCAACGGACGATGCGGTTCTTGACGCGCATCCGCACATCGCCGTCGCGCGGCACGATCAGGCCGAGGTGGCAGGTCAGCAGCCCCTTGGTGACGCCGCGATGCGCCGGAATATGCGTGCCGGGCGCCAGGATCGAGAAGAAGGCGCTGTTGAGCTCGGGGATTCGCGCGACGACGCTGCGCGTCACCGGACAGCGGTCGAGATTCTCATCGATCGAATAGCCATAGCCCCACAGGAAGAATGAGCGCCATTTGTTCACCGGCGCGATGACGCGATGGTCGGGTGAGATGCTCGCCAGCGAGGGCGCCGCGTCCTCGCGCGCCAGCGCCGCGGCCTGCGCCTCGTCGCGGATCGCTTCCCAATTGTCGCGCAGCAGCTGAGTCCAGCCAAAGTCGCGCACGTCCAGCACCGGTGCGTTCGACACCAGCGAGGATGCGCCGATGATGCGGTCGAACACGCCGCGCAGCCGCTTTCCGGCGCGGATCAGCAGCGGACGCTTCGCGGGCACCGCGTCGGCGGCGGCGAAGCGGTCGAGACCGGGCACCCGTACCGGCCTCGTCCTCCTGTCCCGCTCGATCGCCACACCTTCACGCACGCGTCACCTCGTCCCTTCGGCACGGGCCGCGCGGCGGAGACTCGCCAGGCGGCGCCATGAGCCGGGCTACGCGGGATGTGGGTCCAAATCGTGGCGAAACCCGCGCCAAAGCCGTACTCCGGCGTCTGAATCGCGACGGAATAACCGCGGCTGGCGATCAACCGCGAAGCGCGCTAGACTTGACCGCGATGGCTTTGTTTCCGCGCGTCAAGCAGCTCGCCCTCCCCTTCCTCGTCGCCGCGGCCGCGCTTCCGGCGATTGCCCAGGTCACGACGCCGGCTCCCGCAACCGTGCCCGTCGCGGTGGACAAGACGCCCTGGCTCTACAAGGGCAGCGATGTTCCCCACGACCCCGAATGGCGGTTCGGCACGCTGCCCAACGGCCTGCGCTATGCGGTGCGCAAGAACGGAGTCCCCCCGGGTCAGGTCGCGATCCGGCTGCGCATGGACGTCGGATCGCTGATGGAGGGCGAATCGGAGAAGGGTTTCGCGCATCTGCTCGAGCACCTCTCCTTCCGCGGTTCGGCCAAGGTGCCTGACGGCGAATCGAAGCGGGTATGGCAGCGCCTCGGCGTCACCTTCGGCTCCGACAGCAACGCCAGCACCACGCCGGTCTCGACCACCTACAAGCTCGACCTGCCCGACGCGAACGAGACCAGCCTCGACCAGTCGATGATGATCCTCGCCGACATGATGGCGGCGCCCAACATCACTCCGGCGATGCTCAACCTCGAACGCCCCGTCGTCCTGGCCGAGCAGCGCGAGTATCTGCGCCCGCAACAGCGGTTCGACGACGCGCAGCGTGAGCTGTTCTATGCCGGTCAGCTCCTTGCCGAACGTCCGGTGATCGGCACGCTCGATACGCTGAAGGGCGCCACCGCCGACAATGTCCGCGCCTTCCACCAGCGCTGGTACCGGCCGGAACGCGCGACCCTGGTCGTCGTCGGCGACTTCGACCCCGCGATGTTCGAGCGTCAGATCGCCAAGCATTTCGCGGCGTGGAAGGGTGTCGGCCCCAACCCCGCCACCCCCGATTTCGGCAAGCCCGATCCGGGCAAGCCGACCAGCGCCGCCTTGGTCGAGCCGACCTTGCCGCCCTATGTGACGATGGCGGTGCTGCGCCCCTGGACGGTGTTTCAGGACACGGTAAAGTTCAATCAGGAACGGATGATCGACTTCATCGCGCTCCGGATCATCGGCCGGCGCCTCGAAACGCGCGCACGCGCCGGTGCCAGTTTCGCCGCCGCCCGCACCTCTCTTTCGGACGATGCCCGCAGCGCGAACGTCACCAGTATCGAAGTGCTGCCCGTCGGCGAGGACTGGGAGAGCGCGGTCAAGGAAGTGCGCGCGGTCATCGCCGACGCGCTCGACACCCCGCCGACTCAGGCCGAGATCGACCGCGAGGTCGCCGAGATTGGCTCCGACATGCGCAACACCGTCGCGACGGCGCCGGTCGAGGCCGGATCGCGCCGCGCCGACAACCTCGTCGAGGCGATCGACATCAACGAGGTGACGACGAGCGAGCAGGAAAGCCTCAACATCTTTCAGGGTGCGGTGGACGGCAAGATGTTCACGCCCGAACGCGTACTCGCCTCGACGCGCCGGGTCCTTCAGGGCGATACCACCCGCGCGGTCATCAACACGCGCATGCCCGACGCCAATGTCCAGAACAAGCTCGCGGCGGTGCTGAAGGCCGATGTGTCGGGCCTGGCCGGCACGCGCAGCACCGCGCGCAACGTCACCTTCGCCGACCTGCCTCCGCTTGGATCGCCGGGTCAGGTGGCAGAGCGCGGGGTCGCGTTGACCGATCCCAAGATCGAACGTGTGCGCTTCGCCAACGGCGTCAATCTACTGCTGTTCCACAATTCCGGTGAAGTCGGCCGGGTTTTCGTCAGCGTTCGCTTCGGGCGCGGCATGCAGGCGATCCGCGCCGGCCGGCCCAACCCCGGCTGGGCGGCGGACCTCGCGCTGATCGCCAGCGGCATCAGCACCCCCGGCGGCGTAATCGGGCAGGAAGAACTCGACAAGCTCACCGGCGACCGTCAGATCACGCTCGGCTTCGGGATCGGCGACGACGCCTTCACCTTCACCGGCCAGACCCGCAAGGAGGATTTGGAGGATCAGCTCAAGCTGATCGCCGCGAAGCTCCAGTCGCCGGCATGGGATCCCAAGCCAGTGGCCCGCGCCCGCGCCATCGCCATGTCGGGCTATGCGGCCGGCTCGTCTTCGCCCGACGCGGTGCTCGGGCGGGAGCTCGAACGGCAGCTCCACGCCGGAGATCCGCGCTGGGGCACGCCCGACCTCAAGGGAATCGAGAAGCTCAACGCCCGGGATTTCCGCAACTTCTGGGCGCCGCTGCTGGCCAGCGGACCGATCGAGGTGCAGGTCTTCGGCGATATCGACATCGAAAAGACGATTGAAGCGGCACGGGTCACTTTCGGGGCCATGAAGCCGCGCCAGCCCGCGCCGGTCGTCACCCCGAATATCCGCTTCCCGGCGCATAACCCGACGCCGTTGACGCTGCGGCATGGCGGCCAGTCCGATCAGGCGGCGGCGCTGATCGCATGGCAGGCCGGCGGCGGCTCCGACAACATCGCCGAGGGGCGCAAGCTCGAGATTCTCGCCGCGGTGATGCGCGACCGTATTCTCGACCGCATCCGCTCGGCGGAGGGCGCCAGCTATTCGCCTACCGTGTTCAGCCAATGGCCGGTCGGCCAGCCGGGCGGCGGACGGATCCTGGCGATCACGCTGATCCCGCCCGACAAGACCGACCTGTTCTTCCGCGTCTCGCGCGAGATCGCGGCGGACCTGATCGCCAAACCGATCGAGATCGACGAGCTGCGCCGCGCGCTGGTGCCGATCGCTCAGATGGTCATGCGGCGCTCGACCGGCAATCCGTTCTGGATGCAGCAGACCGAGGGCAGCACCGCTGACCCCAAGCGCACTGCCGCGATCTCCACGCTCGCCCGCGATTATGGCGCAACCTCGCCGCAAGAGCTTCAGGCGCTCGCCGCCAAATATCTCGCCCCGCAAAAGGACTGGTCGCTGGTGGTCCTGCCCGAGGACAAGCCCGCCGCCTCGGCCGGAGGGCGGTAAGGGGTCTTGCCTCGCCGTCATCCCGGGTTTGACCCGGGAGCCCGCTGCCTGCGCCCGGCCCGCAGGGGGCCGGGGCCGGACTCAACCCGGTCCCGGGTGCCGCGCTAGTTGCGGTACAGCGCGTCCAGCCGCTCGCCATAGGCCTGCTTCAGCACATGGCGGCGGATCTTCAGGCTCGGCGTCAGCTGCTCGTTCTCGATGCTGAACGGCTCGTCGGCCAGAATGAAGCGACGGATGCGCTCGATCACCGACAGGTCCTTGTTTACCCGCTCGACCGCCGCGCCCACCGCTGCGCGATAATCATGATCCTCGCGCAGCGCCTTCAGATCGCACTTCGCGGCATTCTTCGCGCACCATTCCTGCGTCCATTCGGGATCGGGCACGATCACCGCGGTCATGTACGGCTTGCGGTCGCCCGCGATCATCGCCTGCATGATCTCGGGCTGAAGGGTCAGCATGCCCTCCACCTTTTGCGGCGCGACATTGTCGCCCTTGTCGTTGACGATGATGTCCTTCTTGCGGTCGGTGATCTTGATCCGGCCCCGCTCGTCGATCATCCCGATATCGCCGGTGTGCAGCCATCCGTCCTTCAGGACGCGCGCGGTCTCGGCCTCGTTGCGCCAATATCCGTGCATCACCAGCTCGCCGCGCACCAGGATCTCACCGTCCTCGGCGATCCGGACCTCGACGCCTTCCAGCGGCGGGCCGACCGTGTCATGCTTCAGGCCCGCCTTGGGCCGGTTGCAGCTGATCACCGGCGCGGCCTCGGTCTGACCGTATCCCTGCAGGAAGGTGATGCCGAGGCTTTCGAAGAACACCCCGACTTCGGGATTGAGCGGCGCTCCGCCCGAAACCATCGCCTTGATCCGCCCGCCGAACTTCCTGGCCAGCTTGGGCTTCAATGTCCGGCTGAGGAACAGGTTCATGGGCAGGTCGAGCACCGAGCTGTTGCCCGCCGCCTTCTTGCCGCCGATCGAGACCGCGCGGTCGAGCAGATAGTTGGCGAACTTGCCCTGCTTCTCGACCTGTTTGGTGATCCGCGTGCGCAACACCTCGAACAGGCGCGGCACCACGACCATCAGCGTCGGGCGGACCTCCTCGATGTTCGACGCAAGCTTGTCGAGGCCTTCGGAATAATAGATCTGCGCGCCCAGTCCGATCGGAAAATGCTGGCCGCCGGTATGCTCATAGGCGTGGCTCAGCGGCAGGAACGACAGGAATACCTCGTCGTCCCAGCCGAAATCCTCGGCGATGACGATGCAGCAGCCCTCGACATTGGTCAGGATCGCACCGTGATGCTGCATCACGCCGCGCGGCGACCCGCCGGTGCCGCTGGTGTAGATGATGCACGCCAGATCCTCGCGCCGCGCCTTGTCCGCCTCGGCGGCCGCGGCGGTCACGTCGGCGACATTCTCCGCGATCAGCGTCTTCCAGTCATGGAATTCGATCGCGCCCGGCTGGCTGATCCGCATCTCCTCGATGCCGATCACGATATGGCTGTGGCTGCCCGCGGTGTGCAGGATCGCGGGCAGCAGCGTCTTGGCGAGCTTGGCGTTGGACACGATCGTCATCGACGCGCCCGAATTGTCGATGATGTGCTGGTGATCGCGCTCGGTATTGGTGG
>DATIGZ010000607.1:0-2168 GCA_035481255.1 Sphingomonas sp.
TCGTCATGGTGCTCCGCATCGCCGGGCCGGGGGCATTGCTTGGGCAGCGCGCAGGCTTTTTCGATCCCGTCGCGTGGAAGCGGCTGTTCGCGGTCAATGGCGACATCATGGTCCGCACCATCGCGCTGCTGGCGATGTTCCTGTGGCTGGCCAATGCCGGGGCGCGGCTGGGCACGGTTCAACTCGCCGCGAACCATGTGCTGCTCCAACTGGTCGGCATCTTCGCCTTCGTGCTCGACGGCTTCGCCTTCACCGCCGAATCGCGTGTCGGGATCGCGATCGGGGCGGGGTCGCGGGCCGATTTGAAGCGCGCGATCCGGCTGACGGGAGAGTTCTCGCTCGGCTTCGCGCTGATCGCGAGCGCCCTTGCCGCTGCGTTCGGCTGGCTGCTGGTCGATCTGCTGACGACCAATGCGGAGGTGCGGGCGGCGGCCTATGCGATGCTGCCGTTCGCAGCGCTCACCGCGACGCTGGGCGTTCCCGCGTGGCTGCTCGACGGGGTGTTCATCGGCGCGACGCAGGGGCGAGCGTTGCGCAACGCGGCGATTCTGGCGACGCTGCTGTATATCTGCACCGATCTGTTGCTGCGGCCGTTCGGCGCGACCGGCCTGTGGCTCGCCTTCCTCGTCAGCTATTTCTACCGGGCCGTGAGTCTGGGTGCCTATCTGCCCGGACTGTTCGCTACGGTTGCGGAAGCGCGCCCACAGGCCTAGAGGCCACGCGACTTTCCCCTCTGGAGCGACGAAGAAATGGCCGACAAGATCAATCGCGTGGTGCTCGCCTATTCGGGCGGCCTCGACACGAGCGTGATCCTGAAATGGCTCCAGCAGGAATATCAGTGCGAGGTGGTGACCTTCACCGCCGATCTCGGGCAGGGCGAGGAGCTCGAGCCGGCGCGCCAAAAGGCATTGAACGCCGGCGTGAAGCCCGAGCATATTTTCATCGACGATCTGCGCGAGGAGTTCGTCCGCGACTTCGTCTTCCCGATGATGCGCGCCAATGCGCTCTATGAGGGTCTCTACCTCCTCGGCACGTCGATCGCGCGGCCGCTCATTTCGAAGCGGCTGATCGAGATCGCCCAGGAAGTGAACGCCGACGCCGTCAGCCATGGCGCGACCGGCAAGGGCAACGATCAGGTCCGTTTCGAGCTGTCGGCCTATGCGCTCAACCCGGACATCAAGGTGATCGCGCCGTGGCGCGAATGGGACCTGACCAGCCGCACCAAGCTGATCGAGTTCGCTGAGAAGCACCAGATTCAGGTCGCCAAGGACAAGCGCGGCGAAGCGCCGTTCTCGACCGACGCGAACCTTCTCCACACCAGCTCCGAGGGCAAGGTGCTCGAGGATCCGTGGGAGGAAGTGCCCGACTATGTCTATTCGCGCACGGTGAACCCCGAAGACGCGCCTGACACGCCTGAATATATCACGATCGACTTCGAAAAGGGCGACGGCGTCGCGCTGAACGGCGAGGCGATGTCCCCCGCAACGCTACTCGGTGCGCTTAACGATCTAGGCCGCAAACACGGCATCGGCCGCCTCGATCTGGTCGAGAACCGCTTTGTCGGTATGAAGTCGCGTGGCATGTACGAGACGCCGGGCGGCACCATCTATCACCTCGCGCATCGCGGGATCGAATCGATCACGCTCGATCGTGGCGCCGCGCACCTCAAGGACGAGCTCGCGCCGCGCTATGCCGAGCTGATCTACAACGGCTTCTGGTTCGCGCCCGAGCGCGAGATGCTCCAGGCGGCGATCGACCACAGCCAGCAGAACGTGTCGGGCACCGTGCGCCTCAAGCTTTACAAGGGCAGCGTCAACGTCGTCGGCCGCAAGTCGCCCGGCTCGCTCTACAGTGAGAAGGTCGTGACCTTTGAGGATGATCAGGGCGCATATGACCAGCGCGACGCCGCGGGCTTCATCAAGCTCAACGCGCTGCGGCTGCGGCTGCTGGGTCGCCGCGACGTCTGAAAATTAACCATATCGGGGTAGCGCCGGATCATGGATTCGACGCTGCCCCATAGATGGCGTGACGCGGCGCTGGCGGTTGCCATCGCGCTGCTGCTGAGCGCCGTCTGGGTATTGCGCGACTGGCCGGCGCTGTCGGCGCTGCATCTGCCCGATACCGACGATGCCGTGCGGCTCCAGCAGATCCGCGACTGGTTGGCCGGG
>DATIGZ010000608.1:0-3586 GCA_035481255.1 Sphingomonas sp.
GCGCGGCCGCAAGAAGCCGATGGCCGGCTTTATCGCGGGCCGGACCGCGCCTCCGGGCCGCCGCATGGGCCATGCCGGCGCCATCGTGTCGGGCGGCAAGGGCGACGCCGAGAGCAAGATCGCGGCCATGGAAGCCGCCGGCATCCGCGTTTCGGCATCGCCGAGCGAGCTCGGCTCGACGCTGGTGGAAGTGCTGAAGGGCTGACGAATGTGCCGATGCCCCGGTTCACGCCGGGGCATCGCGCGGCTGAAGATCCCGGCACAGGCCGGGTGACGAAGGAATGAAGACGATGGGCGCTGAAGGCCTGGATTTCGCGGAGATTGCCGGGGGCGTGAGCCCGGCGTTCGTTGAGACGCTGTACGCCAAGTGGAAGGCGGATCCCGCCTCGGTCGAAGCCGGTTGGCGCGAGTGGTTCGACGGGCTGGAAGGCACCGTCAACGGCCCGAGCTGGGAACGTCCCAACTGGCCGCTCAGCGACACGGACGCGCTCACCGCGGCGCTCGATCCGACCCAGATGGAGCCTGCGCCCAAGCCCGCGCGCGGTGGTGCGGCTCCCGCCCCGGCCGCGGCACCCGCCGCTTCGTCCGCCGACATCGCGCGCGCCGCGAACGATTCGATCCGCGCGATGCTGCTGATCCGCACCTATCGCGTGCGCGGGCATCTCGCCGCCAATCTCGACCCGCTCGGCCTGTCCAAGCAGGAATTGCCGGCCGATCTGACGCCCGAATATCACGGCTTCACCGCCGCCGATCTCGACCGCCCGATCTATCTCGGCGGCACACTGGGCCTCGAAAAGGGCACGGTGCGTGAGATCGTCGAGATCCTGCGCCGCAACTATTGCGGCAATGTCGGCCTTGAGTACATGCACATCGCCGATGTCGAGGAGCGCCGCTTCCTGCAGGACCGCATGGAGGGCAAGGACAAGGCGATCGAATTCTCCCCCGAGGGCAAGAAGGCGATCCTGTCCAAGGTGATCGAGGCCGAGCAGTGGGAACGCTTCTGCGGCAAGAAGTACGTCGGCACGAAGCGCTTCGGCCTCGACGGCGGCGAATCGATGATCCCGGCGATGGAAGCGATCATCAAATATGGCGGCGCCATGGGCGTGCGCGAGATCGTCTACGGCATGGCCCATCGCGGCCGCCTCAACATGCTCGCCACCGTGATGGCCAAGCCCTATCACGTCATCTTCCACGAATTCGCGGGCGGCTCGGCCAACCCCGACGATATCGGCGGCTCGGGCGACGTGAAGTATCACCTCGGCACCAGCACCGACCGTGAGTTCGACGGCATCAGCGTCCATATGTCGCTGGTCGCCAACCCCTCGCACCTCGAAGCGGTCGATCCGGTCGTGCTCGGCAAGGTCCGCGCTCAGCAGACCAACCGCAACGACCTCGCTGAGCATGCACAGGTTCTGCCCGTGCTGATCCATGGTGACGCGGCGTTCGCGGGTCAGGGCATCGTGTGGGAGTGCCTCGGCTTCTCGGGCATCCGCGGCTACAACACCGGCGGCTGCATCCACTTCATCATCAACAACCAGGTGGGCTTCACCACTTCGCCGCAGTTCGCGCGCTCCTCGCCCTATCCGTCGGACGTGGCCAAGGGCGTTCAGGCACCGGTCTTCCACGTCAATGGCGACGACCCCGAAGCCGTGACCTTCGCGTGCAAGATGGCGATCGAGTTCCGCCAGACCTTCAAGCGCGACATCGTCATCGACATGTGGTGCTACCGCCGCTTCGGCCACAATGAGGGCGACGAGCCTTCATTCACCCAGCCGCTGATGTACGCCAAGATCAAGGGCCATCCCGGCGTCAGCGACATCTACGCCAAGCGGCTCGAGGGCGAAGGCGTGATCGACGGCGGGTTCGCCAAGAACCACGTCGCCGAATTCACCGCGCATCTCGAGGAAGAGTTCACCGCGGGCGCAACCTACAAGGCGAACAAGGCCGACTGGTTCGGCGGGCGCTGGCAGGGTCTGAGCGCGCCGATGGATGCCGAGACCGCGCGCCGCAACGTTGAGACCGGCGTCGACAAGAAGCTGTTCGACAGCCTCGGCCGCACGCTGACCTCGGTTCCCGAAGGGCTGACCGTCCACAAGACGCTCAACCGCGTGCTCGACGCCAAGGCGGCGATGTTCAAGTCGGGCGAGAATTTCGACTGGGCGACCGGCGAGGCTCTGGCCTTCGGCGCGCTGCTGTCGGAAGGTTATGGCGTGCGCCTGTCGGGCCAGGATTCGGGCCGCGGCACGTTCAGCCAGCGTCATGCCGTCTGGGTCGACCAGACCGACGAGCATAAGTACGTGCCGCTGAACGAGATTCCGCACGGCCGCTTCGAGGTGCTCGACAGCCCGCTGTCCGAGTACGGCGTGCTCGGCTTCGAATATGGCTATGCGCTCGCCGATCCCAAGACGCTGGTGCTGTGGGAGGCGCAGTTCGGCGACTTCGTCAACGGCGCGCAGATCATGATCGACCAGTTCATCGCCGCGGGCGAGGCTAAGTGGCTGCGCGCCAACGGCCTCGTGATGCTGCTGCCGCACGGCTATGAAGGTCAGGGCCCCGAGCACAGCTCGGCACGCCCGGAGCGCTTCCTCCAGCTGTGCGCGGGCGACAACATGCAGGTCGCGAACGTGACCACGCCGGCCAATTATTTCCACCTGCTGCGCCGGCAGATGCACCGCAACTTCCGCAAGCCGCTTGTCATCATGACGCCGAAGTCGCTGCTCCGTCACAAGATGGCGGTTTCGACCGCCGATCAGTTCCAGGGCGATACGCACTTCATGCGCATCCTCTCGGACCCCTCGGCACCGGCGGACAAGGATGTGAAGCGCGTCGTGCTGTGCACCGGCAAGGTCGCCTACGACCTGATCGAGGCACGCGACGCGGCGGGCGACAAGAACACCGCGATCATCCGTATCGAACAGCTCTACCCCTTCCCCGGCGAGCCGCTGGTCAAGCGCTTGCAGCGCATGACCAATCTCGAGGAAGTGGTGTGGGCGCAGGAGGAGCCGAAGAACAACGGCTACTGGTTCTTCGTCGAACCCTATATCGAGGCGTGCATGGTCGAGGCCGGCATCAAGCCGCAACGTCCGCGCTATGCGGGCCGGACTCCGGCGGCATCGCCCGCCACCGGCCTGATGAAGCGCCACCAGGCCGAGCAGGGCGCGCTCGTCGCCGACGCGCTCGGCCACAATGTGCGCGAGGAAATCCGCCGCGCGCGCAAGACCGAAGACCAAAAAACCGCCGGCAAAGCCGGCGCCTGAGACTGATCCCCAGGAAGGACTGAACGATGGCCACCGAAATCCTCGTCCCCGTGCTGGGCGAATCGATCACCGAAGCGACCATTGGCGAATGGCTCAAGCAGCCGGGCGACGCCGTCGCCGCCGATGAACCCGTCGCATCGCTCGAGACCGACAAGGTCTCGGTCGAAGTTGGCGCGCCCGTCGCCGGCATCATGGGCGCCCACGCCGTCAAGGTCGGCGATACCGTCAATGTCGGCGCGCTGATCGGCACGATCGAAGCCGGTGCCGGCGCCGCTGCAGAGCCCGCCGCCGCCCCGGCTGCTGCGGCCCCGGCCGCTCCTGCCGAGTCG
>DATIGZ010000609.1:0-16347 GCA_035481255.1 Sphingomonas sp.
GGGGCTTCACGATCCAGTTGCGCTTGGCGAGCCGCAGCATCGGCGTGCCGCAATAGGCGCATCGGCTTTCATAGGTGTCCCCGGACCGCCGGACGGCGTGTTCCGAACGGGCGTGATGCCCGCGCAAACAGTTGATCCGCCCCAACAGCCAACGCACCACGTCATCCTCCCCCCGGAGTCTTCGATCCGGTTCAGATGGCCGCATGATTGCAACTTCGTCGAGCGGGATTCAATCCTAACGGAAGTTTCACGCTACCCGCTTTGAGATCACCCGGCCTTGCCTAACCGGCGTGCAATCGTCACACCCGGCACAACGATCCGGGAGGGTGCATGACGATCAGATTTGACGGACGCGTTGCCATCGTCACGGGTGCTGGCGGCGGCCTTGGCCGCGCTTATGCGCTCGAGCTTGCCCGGCGCGGCGCCAGAGTGGTGGTCAACGACCTTGGCGGCTCGCGCGACGGCACCGGCCATTCCGACGCGGCGGCCAAGGTGGTCGAAGAGATCGAAGCGCTGGGCGGCGAAGCGCTGGCCAATGGCGGCAGCGTCACCGACTATGCCCAGATGGAGGCGATGGTCACCGCCGCGAAGGAGAAATGGGGCGGCGTCCATATCCTCATCAACAACGCCGGTGTCCTGCGCGACAAGAGCTTCGCGAACATGGAGCCGGAGGACTTCCGCTTCGTGGTCGATGTTCACCTCAACGGCTCGGCCAACGTCACCAAGGCGGTATGGGCCACGATGCGTGATCAGAATTACGGCCGCATCTTGATGACCGCGTCCTCGACCGGCCTGTACGGCAATTTCGGGCAGGCCAACTACGGCGCCGCCAAGCTCGGCCTCGCCGGCCTCACCAAGACGCTCTACCTCGAGGGCGCGAAGTACGACATCCGCGTCAACACCCTCGCCCCAACCGCGGGCACGCGGATGACCGAGGATATCTTCCCCGAAGCCGCCTTCCACGCCTTCACCCCCGAAAGCGTCGCGCCCGCCGCGCTATTCCTGGTGAGCGAGGACGCGCCGACCAACATGATCGTCGGCGCCGGCGCCGGCGTGTTCCAGGCCGCCTATATCACGCTGACCCCGGGTGTCCGGCTGCAAGGCGACGAACTCACGCCGGAGGGGATCGCCGCAAACTGGAGCGCGATCACCGACCGGATGGGCGAGATCGTCCCGAAATCGGGCGGCGAGCAGGCGATGACCATCATGGCCAAGCTTCAGCGCTGACCCGGCGGATTCGGCGGAGAATCGGCCTCCGTTCGCGCCCGGAACGATTCGTCCCCGCGACCCGAAGCGTTGAATTCCGGGCGTTTTGCTGCCGCACCCGGCGCAAAACTACTCAAAATGACATGACTCGCCGCCCAATCGCGCAAAATGGGTAGCTGACACGTTGCGCATATCCTGAATTCCGCCTTCACTTCTTTTTGAATTGGGGGAATTCAAAGCGTTGGTGCGTTGTGAGGTCATTGCTGGAGGAACGCCAGACGATGGCGTTTGAACCAGCCCAACAGCATCAGGCTGCGGCGCCCCTGCAAGGGCCGTTGTTCGAAGGATTGCTGGCCGAGTTCGCGGCGTCCGCCATGTCGGCGGGGATCGCCGCGCTCGGCGCGCCCAATCGCGCGCTGATCTTCGCCGCGGCGGCGCGCGCGTGCGGGCCATTCGATTCCGGTACCGGCCGCTCGCACCCGGTGAGCGTCAACGCGCTCGCCGCCTCGCTCACCCGCCCGTTCGAGACGATCCGGCGTCAGGCCAACATGCTGATCGAGGCCGGCTTGCTGGTCCGCGGCGAAACCGGCCTGTCGGTACCGCTTCAGGTGATCGTCGATCCGCGGATCGCGCGGATGGCCGACGGGTGTCACGACCTGCTCGTCCGGCTGGTCGAGGATGTGCGCGCCGCCAACCTGATGCTCCCCGAGCCGCGCCCGGACATCGCCTATGATCCCCGCGCGGGCATCGGCATCGCGTTCGACCTGCTGCTCGCGACGATCGAGTGCCACCACCACCGTGGCGAGAACTGGACTCGGCTTTCCCTGATCTTCGCGATCGAATGGGCAAATCGTCGTTTCGCGCACGCCGCCGGCCCCTATCTGGCGCCGGTCAAGCCGAGCATGGTCGCGCGCATCCTTGGTCTTCCCTACGCCACCGTGTCGCGCAACATCGAGGGGCTGGTCGCCGCCGGAAAGCTGCGCCGCGTTCCCGAAGGGCTGGTGATCGCGCCCGATCTGATCACCGCGCCCGCCGCATCCGACGCGCGCATGGCGCTCACCAACCGTGCCCGTCAGCTGATCGGCCGGCTCGGCCAGCTCGGCTTCCCGCTCGACCAGCCGGCGCGTGCCTATATCGGCGCGCGGCCGTCTCTGCCCGCGCTCGGCTGAAACCGCTTCCGGGAATACCGGCGGAACCCCCGCCCGCCTCCGCCCGTTCTTCGCTGCATCGTTTCCGGGAGATGCAGCATGCCCAGCCCACAGGAATTACAGGAGAAATTTTGGAAGGCGCTCGACAGCGACCGTACCTTGTTTCTCGGCCTCGACGGTGTCGACGACGGCCACGCTCAACCGATGACCGCCTTGCGCGACGAAGGCGCGGACGGCGGCCCGATATGGTTCTTCACCACCCGGGACAACGGCCTTGTTCAGGCCATGCGTCAGAGCCATCGCGCCATGGCCCATTTCGCCTCCAAGGGGCATGATCTGTGGGCGACGATCCACGGCAACCTTGTTCTCGACGATGACCGCGCGGTGATCGACCGGCTGTGGAACCCCTTCGTCGCGGCGTGGTTCGAGGGCGGCAAGGACGACCCCAAGCTCCAGCTCATCCGCCTCGACACCGAACGCGCGCAGATCTGGCTCAACGAGAACAGTCTGTTCGCGGGCGTGAAACTGTTGCTCGGCGCGGATCCGAAGCGGGAGTATCAGGACAAGGTCGCCGAAGTTTCGCTGAACTGATCGGCCGCACGACGCCTGCGCGGCGAATCCTTCGTTGCGCAGGCGGCCGTCCGCGGCCTACAGGCCCCTGACGCCGCGCGTTCCGGTAGCGGCCAGACAGGATCGCCCGACGCTCTCCATGGCCGCTCATCCCTTCACCATCCACAATTACCGCGTTTACTGGATTGCCCGGCTCGCTTCGACGCTGGCGGGACTGTCGATGGTCGTGGTCATCGGCTGGCAGGTCTATGATCTCGCGCGCGAGACGATGGGGATCAAGCAGGCTGCCCTCCAGCTTGGTCTTGTCGGCCTCGCCCAGTTCCTGCCGCTGCTCGCGCTGACCCTCATCACCGGTTGGGTCGCCGACCGGCTCGACCGGCGCTGGATCATCCGTGCCGCCATCGCGCTGGAGGTATTCTGCGCACTCAGCCTCGCCTGGCTGACCTGGACCAACACGGTCACCCTTCCGGCGCTGTTCGGCGTCGCCGCCTTGCTCGGCGTCGCGCGCGCCTTCCTTGCCCCGGCTCAGCAGGCGCTGGCTCCGAACCTCGTGCCCGCGACCTCGCTTCCCACCGCGATCGCGCTGAGCGCGCTCGCCTGGCAAGCCGGGTCGATCGTGGGGCCCGCGATGGGCGGCTATCTCTACGCCGCCGCCCCCGCTTTGCCCTATGCCGTCTCGGGGGTGCTGTTCATCGTCTCGCTGCTGATGATGTTCCTCGTCACCCCCGTGCCGCGCAGCCATATCGCGCGCACCGGAAGCCCGCTGCGCCAGATGCTCGACGGCCTGCACTATGTCCGTCAGAACCGGCTGGTGCTCGGCGCGATCTCGCTCGACATGTTCGCCGTGCTGTTGGGCGGCGCGACCGCGATGCTGCCCATCTACGCGCGCGACATCCTGATGACCGGCGCCGACGGCTTGGGCCACCTGCGCGCCGCGCCGGCGGTCGGCGCGGTCGCGGTAGGCCTCGTCCTGTCATGGCGGCCGCTCAAGACCAATGTCGGCGTGAAGATGCTATGGTCGGTCATCGGCTTCGGCGCGGCGACCGTCGTGTTCGGCTGGGCCGGGCCGCTGATGAAGGACTGGTGGGGTCCGTCGATGATCGGCAGCGACTTCGCCCCCGCGGTGCTCATCTCGCTCGTCGCGCTCGCCGCGCTCGGCGCGTTCGACATGATCTCGGTCTATGTACGCTCGTCGCTCATTCAGCTCTATACCCCCGATGCGATGCGCGGGCGGGTCGGCTCGGTCTCGACGCTGTTCGTGTCCAGCTCGAACGAGTTGGGCGAGGCGCGTTCCGGGTTCCTCGCGGCGGCGATCGGTCCGGTGGTCGCGACCGTGGGCGGCGGCTTCCTCGCCATCTTGGTAACTGCGTATTGGGCGCGTATCTTCCCCGAATTGCGGCGGGCTCGAACCTTCGACCCGCCGGTACACCTTGCGGAGCCTATTCCTGAGGAGACGAAGACGTGAAGGCCAACACCATCCTCGAGACGATCGGCAATACGCCGCACATCCGCATCCAGCGCCTGTTCCCGGGCGCGGAAGTGTGGATCAAGTCCGAACGCTCCAATCCCGGCGGTTCGATCAAGGACCGCATCGCGCTGTCGATGATCGAGGCCGCGGAAGCCGACGGCAGCCTCCAGCCCGGCGGTACGATCGTCGAACCCACCAGCGGCAACACCGGCGTCGGTCTGGCGATGGTCGCGGCGGTCAAGGGCTATAAGCTCATCCTCGTCATGCCGGAGAGCATGAGCATCGAGCGCCGGCGCCTGATGCTCGCTTATGGCGCGACCTTCGACCTCACCCCGCGTGAGAAGGGGATGAAGGGCGCGATCGAACGCGCGGTCGAGATCGTCGAATCGACGCCGGGCGCGTGGATGCCGCAGCAGTTCGAGAACCCGGCGAACATCGACGTCCATGTGAAGACCACCGCGCAGGAGATCCTCAAGGATTTCGGCGATGCGCCGATCGACGCGATCATCACCGGTGTCGGCACCGGCGGCCACATCACCGGCGTCGCCGAAACGCTCAAGAAGAGCTGGCCGAACCTCAAGGTCTATGCGGTCGAGCCTGAGCTTTCGCCGGTCATTTCGGGCGGCCAGCCCGGCCCGCACCCGATTCAAGGCATCGGCGCCGGCTTCGTGCCCCGCAACCTGCACACCGATGCGATCGACGGCGCGATTCAGGTCGATGCCGGCGACGCCAAGGACTATGCCCGCCGCGCCGCGCGCGAAGAGGGGCTGCTGGTCGGCATCAGCTCGGGCGCGACGCTCGCGGCGATCGCCCGCAAGCTGCCCGATCTGCCCGCCGGATCGCGCGTGCTGGGGTTCAACTACGACACCGGCGAACGCTATCTCAGCGTCCCCGACTTCCTTCCTGAAAGCTGATCACGGCACCGGAGCGGCGGCACGCGCCGTCGCTCCGGGCGCTGGCCGATGGTTCCAACTTCGTCACGCGTGCGTTATGGGCGGCGGCCGCTTGTCGCCAGAGGATAGCCCGCGCCCGTGACCGACCCCGTTTCCCCCGCCGAATCCGCGCGCGTCGCGCCCGGTCTGTGGGTTGCGCTCGCGCTCACGGCGCTCGCCGCGGTTCTCGCGCCGTTGCTGATCGTGCTCAATGCGCCGCCGGTGCCGCCGGGCGGTGCCGTGACGCTGGCCGAGATCCGCAAGCCGAAGCGCGTGGTGCCCAAGGCCGAACTGCCGACCGTGGAGCCCGTGCTGCTCGCCGCGCTGCCGATGGACGAGGCACGCCGCTTCAACGCCACCATCCCCTTCGCCACCGGCCCCAACCCGGCGGCGCGCCCCTTCTTCGTGAGCGGCGGCGCGGACGATCAGGCACGGGCGGTGGACTGCCTTGCCGCGGCGACATGGTACGAAGCGGGCGACGACGCCGTCGGTCAGCGCGCGGTGGCTCAGGTGGTGATCAACCGCATGCGTCATCCCGCCTTCCCCAAATCCGTGTGCGGCGTGGTGTTTCAGGGGCAGGAACGGCGCACCGGCTGCCAGTTCACCTTCACCTGCGACGGCGCGATGACGCGCACGCCCTCGGCCGTCGCGTGGAACCGCGCACGCGACATCGCGCGGCAGGCGCTGGCCGGATATGTCTATACAAAAGTGGGGCACTCGACCCATTACCATACCGACTGGGTGGTGCCCTATTGGAGCTCGAGCCTCGACAAGGTCGCGGAGGTTCATACGCACCTGTTCTTCCGCTGGACCGGCTGGTGGGGCACGCCGCCGGCCTTCCGCCGCGCCTATGCCGGCGCCGAACCGGTGATCGCCAAGATGGCGCGCCTGTCCGCCTTGCACGCGGTGGGCGGCGATCCGGCGGTGCTCGCCGCGCTCGCGGCCGAGGGGATGCCGGTTGATCCGGCGGCGATCCCCGAATCCGCGATCCCGCAGCCGGTGACCGGGGAAGCGCGCAACGTCTTCCATGCCGCACTCGACCGCAACATGGGCGCCGACGCCTTCGCCGCGCTCGCGATCCGCACCTGCGGCGAACGGCCCTTCTGCAAGTTTCTGGGCTGGACCGATCACAGCAAGGTTCCGTCCGCCGGCGCCGCGCCCAGCCCCGCTCAGATCGAGGCGATGTCCTTCAGCTATCTGCGCGATCAGACGCAGGGCTTCGGTAAGGCGCTGTGGAATTGCGGCGAGTTCAAGCGGCCCAGCCCGGTTCAGTGCATGCGCCGCACGCCCGCCTTGCCTGTGGTAACGCCGCCCGCCGCGCCCGCCGAGGGGGAGGCCGCGAAGCGCGCGGCGGTTCCCGACGGGCTGACCGGGGTCCGCCGCAAGGGCGATCTCGCCCTGCCGGTGCTGACGGCCCCTGCCCCGGCGGCGACCGCGGCGCCGCCCGCGCGCTAGCCGATCCGCGCCACCAGTCCCATCGCCAGCGCCCGCGCGTCGGCGGTTCCCAGATCGACCACGTCGGGCGCGCCGAGACCGCCCGCGCCGGCGGTATCGACCAGCACGCTCGCCATCCCCAGCCACCGCTGAAGCACCCCCGAACGCAAAGTCACCACCTGCACATTCTCATACGGCACAATCCAGTCGCGCTGGGCGATGACGCCGCGCATCACTTGAAGGCTGGTATCGCGCAATGCGTAGCGGTGATAGCGGCGCTGGAGCAGCGCGATCCCGGCGACCGGAAGCAAAGCCAGCATGCCCAGCCACGCCAGCGGCGTCACCGCCAGCGCCACGGCAGCGACCACCACCGGCACCGGCGCAGCCTGCAACACGCAGCGGAGCACATGCCCCGGCGCGACCGGGCGGAGCGGAAGTCGCTCGAACTGGGGCAGGCCCGCAGTCTCGACGATCCAGGCGACCTCATGCGTGCGTGCGAGCGGTGCCATCGCCTGCCGCCCGCTGGGGTCGTTGCTGCCGCCAAGCGTCTGGAAGCTTAGCGAATTCCAGCCAAAGGCGCCGCGCAGCGGACCGCGCTGGACCATCGCCAGCTGGATGCGGCGCATCGCCACCACGACCTCGCTCCTCGTCAGCAGGCCGCGTGTCCGCCGGAACCTTCCGGCGCCCGCGCGCAGGGTGAAGCCATAGTCGCGCAGCAGGGTGCGGATGACTCCGCTGACCACGCCCAACACCAGCGCGAACCCGGCCACGGCCAGCGCCGCGAGGATGCTGAAGCGAGCCCGCACCTCGTCCTTCGCGACCTCTGCCCAGTCGCGCGCGTTGTCGAGGTTTAAGTCTATGAATTGATCGAAGAACTGGAAGATACCGAACAGCGCCGCGATCCACACCAGCGAGAAGCTGAACATGCCCAGCAGGACCACGCGGGCGAGGGGCATTTTGAAGATGATGGGGAGAGCGGCGGATTCCGGGGATTCGACATTCAGCTCGGCGGAGGCGAACGAGCCGGCGTTTTGCGGGGAATCGCGCAACGCGGCGCGCAGGCGTTCCGCCTCGGCAAGGGAGACGCTGTCGAGCACAGCCTCGTCCTTTTCGCCGCCCCCGGTTTCCACTCGCACCTCGGCAAGTCCAAAAAGTCGAGCGAGCGGTTTGCGCTCGATCGACACGTCCTGAATGCGCGCGAGCGGGATCGACCGGCGGGTGCGGTTGAGCAGCCCGCGCTCGATCACCAGCTCATGTTCGGCGACGGTGTAGGTGAAGCGCCGCCAGCCGACCCAGGTGATCACCAGCATCACCACGCCCAGCACCGCCGCGGCGAGCAGGATCCAGCCGATGCTGCGCCCCGAGGTCCAGCCAGCGATCGCGGGGAGACCGATCACCGTCTGCGGCGCGCGGCGCAGGAAATCGATGGCGATCGTGCCCGGGTGGACGCGCCGGGGGGCGTGGTCCTGCGTCACCACGGATCGCTCGACAGATGCTCGCGGATCGCGTCGCGGATCTCCTCAGCGGTCTCGCGAGCGATGCCGGGCAGATCGACCTCGCTGCCCGCGGTGCCGGCGGTATGCAGCACGAGCGTCGCGACGCCGAACATGCGCTGCACCGGCCCCTGCGTCACGTCGATATGCTGCACGCGCGCGGCGGGGACGATGGTGTGGCTTTGCACCAGCCAGCCCGAGGCGACGTGCAGTTCCTTGCCAGTCCATGCCCAGCCCCAACGCGCCCAGCGCCGCGGGGCAAGGAGGATCGACCACAGTCCGAGCAGCGCCATCACCAGCGGCGCGGCCCAGACAGGCAGCCATTCCCAGCTATGCGACAACGCCCAGCTCGGGATCGCCGCGGCGATCGTCGCTCCGCCGAAGCCGACCGCGCTGGTCAGGCGCATCACGTTGATCTGGCCACGTTCGAGCGGCTGAAGCGGAATTTCGGGGAGCAGCATCCGCCCGTTATGGCGGGATGTAGCCGCGGCTCAAGGGGGGATCGGGCCGTCCCGCGCCATCAGTTCCGCCGCGGCCTCAGCAGCCTCAACCGCGGCGGCGAACCATTGCGCGCGGGCGGCGTGCCCCGCGGCGACAAGGGGGGCGCGTTCGGCGGCGTCGAGCGCCTCGATCGCGACCTCCTCCTCCCCGGTCAGTTCGCGCTCATAACCCTCATCGCCCGGCTCGCCGTCCTCATAGCCGTCAAAGTCCGGCGGCGGGGGGAAGCGGGTGCGCCAGCCCTGGCTGTCGTCGCACCACCAGACGGGCGGGTCGAGATCGCCGTCAGGCTGACGAAGCTGACACAAATCGGGGTCTTCGTCAGGCGCCTCCGCCGGGGGTGTTTCGGCAGCGAGGGCGACGAGACCGGCGGCCTCGGCGCGAAGCCATTGCTCGCCGGTCCAGCCGGCGCGGTCGGCCGGGTCGAGATCGGCGACGGGCACGGCGGCGCTGTGATCGACATGGGTGCGCAGCCAGCGATCGGCGCGGGCGAGCGTGCGGATCGGGGCGAGGTCGTCCTCACCCGCCACCCCCGCCGCGCCGAACCGCGCGGCGAGGAACAGGCCGGCGCGGCCCGGTGCCGCCGATTGTTCGACCAGATCGAGATATTGTTCGAAGTCCGCCGCGGCGAGCCGGACGGCGGCGGCGCCGGTGTCGGTACAGGCGGCGTCGGCGTATTTGTCGAGCCGGGCCAGCATCTTCCACGCCAGCTGATTGTCGTAGCGGTGGCGGGTGGTGATGCGGCCATCGTCGCTGGTGACGCTTTCCCGCACGCCGTTGAAGGCGCGGTCCATCAACTCGTCGGCCAGGCAATCGCGGGCGCGCAGCTGAGCCGCCTTCCACCCCAGCGCAAAGGCCGCGCCGCGCGCGCTGTCGCGCAAGGCATAGGCGGTCTGGCGCGACATGCCGACGATGGCGCAGGCTTGTGTGACATTATGCCCGCGCGCGAGGGCGGTGAGGAAGCGCTTCTGCTTTTCGGGGGTCCAGCCGTCATAGCGCTGGGCATCGGGCACGCCGGCTTCGAGTTCGTGGAAGGCGGCGTGGTCGAAGGTCGAGACGTCGTACGGCGCCGGTTCGGCGGGAGTGAAAGCGTTCATCTGGGCCGGTCCTTTGCTGATGGGGTGCAGAGGACCGGTTAGGTATGCCGGAACGGGGGCTGTAGGAAAGTTCTATTTTTGTTCTTATTGTGAAGTGAGAAGGAAGGTTGGTTCACGCGAAGGCGCCAAGGCGCGAAGAGGAAGGTTTTTCACGCAGAGATCGCAGAGAAGCGCAAAGAGGAGGCACTTTGCCGCGCCAGCGGCTTTTCCAGCAAGCCGGTGCGTCTAGACGCGACGTCTTTGAGGGCAACTTACGCCGCAGAGTAGGATGACATCTCTGCGTCCTCTGCGCCTCTGCGCGAACAAATCTTCTTCGCGCCTTAGCGCCTTAGCGTGAACCAAAATCCGCTTACCAGCGGAAGCCCTTGGCGGCGGCGAGCTGGTCGATTTCGGCGAGCAGGGCGCGTTTGGACGCCGTGCGGCGAGTGCCGCTGTTGCGGGGGACGGTGATCGGCTCGCCGGCCTCCGCCTCGATCTCCGCCCGGCGGCGCGCGAGGGCGCGACCGTAGGCGGCCATGTCCAGCCGTCGGCCCTGCCAGTCGTCAGTCGTCGAGGTGTTCGATGCCATAATCGCCAGCGCTTTCGGTGCGGATACGCGCATCAAGATAGGCGCGATCCTCGACAAGGTGAAGACGGTAGAGTGCGCGGGCCTGTTCGAGCATGTCGGGAGCCGTCCCACTGGCATATTGGCCCATGCGGTCGGCGATCATATCCTCGATCGAGAGCATCACGATCTCCCCTGCCCCGATCACCGGCTCGACCAGCACCAATTGCGTCGCGGGGACGTTGCCATCCATCGGGCGGCTCCCGACCACTTCAAAGCCGAGGCCAAGTTCGGGGTGGAGCCAGCCAAGCGTGACATGGCCGGGCGCGCGCGGTCGAATGAAGCCCGCGCGGAGCATTTCCTCCTCCAGTTCGGCCTGAACCGGGGTGGTGAGGTCGATGTCGCCGGTCATCACTGCGCTGCCGGTATAGAACTCGACCGCCCCGCCGCCGACCAGCACCGGGCGCGGAAGGCCGCGCGCCGCCATCGCATCGCTGATCCGGCCGAGCAGGCGCAGCGCGGCGAGGAATTCGGGACGCCAGGGAAGGTCGTCGGTCATGGCGGGGTTATCGCCGGGGTACGGGCCGGTGTCGAGCCAGCCTATCACTTCGGAATGCCCGGCGTCCGAGCGGGGTATTGCTTATGACACTATAAGAAGACTTCTATTGAGACTCACCCGCTGATGGCGTAGCGGCAATGAGCGCTTGCCGCGTTTCACTTTTGTTCTATTGTGGTCGAGGCTTTCCGCACCCGAGTGCCGAGGTGAAGGTGTTACGAGGCGAAGACGTTAGATCCGTTTTAAATCAGATTATCGCCGAGCACCCGACTGCGCGGATCACGAACCTATCGGCGCAGAAGATCGTGTACTTTCTTCACGGGCAATATCTGCTTTCGACGCAAACTCCCCTTGTGAGCGGCTATTTTGAAGCATGGGAATTTGGGCCGGTCCACCCGACGCTCTACGGATCACTCAGGCATCTTGGGAATTCACCTGTTACTCAACCCATCCTTCGGCGGGACATTAGAACCGGAGCATGGGAATCAATCGAGCAGATCAAGGACCAAAATGTCCGCCGGTTCATCTATGAATCCAGCGGACCGCTCTTAAAGCTTACAGCCGGGCAGTTGGTTGACCTTTCACACGCGCGAAATTCGCCTTGGGACGTGGTTTCTCAACATGGAAATCGAAGAACTTGGGGATTACGACTCGACAACGACCTAATCTCGCGGCATTTCAGGTTCCACAAACGTTCCGTAAGCGACCTAGCGTGTGGAGATGGTTTTGAGGAGCATCCGCCTTCCGGAGACTGACATCGCGAATATCGCGTTTAGGTCGCCTGATTTCAAAGCCGCCTTCCTCGCAAACTGGCTGCGGCCTAAGCAGATCAAAGGTTCGTATGAGCCTTTGAGACGGAGCGTTGGGGAGGCAGCCAACGTTGGCTTGCCCCTCCTGCCTGACATCCACCGCACAAGCTTGGAGCAACTCGAAGCACTCGTCATTAAAGAGTGCAAAGGAAATTCCAACTACGTAGCGATGAATCTTGCTCCGGTTCGGGCGATCCGGGCATTCGTGCAAGAACATGAGATTGAAGCTGATTATTTGGAGGAGCTTCCCATCGCCCTTTACCCGGGGATGCGATACGCTTTCTGGTCGCCCATGCTTGTCCGTTATAAAGGACAGACGCGAATCGTGTTTCTAGATTTGCGGAGAACCGGTGGCCTGAATGAACTGGGACAACGGGTGTGCTTCTCGATCATGCACGAGCGCTTTCGTGCCCTGAGCCCTGACTATGCGTCCGTCCAATTTGAAGCTTGGCGCTTCGCTAACAACGCGAAGCGCAGCGTGCGCCCGGTTGCGGAGTGGTGTGATCCGATCAGCTACAGCGAAATTGTGTCGGACGTTGCTGAAACGTATTCGATTTTGAACGCGCTTCGGTCGGGCGACACTGGCCGTGCTACCGGCACAAGTGACGGCCCTCTTTTCCGTTAAAGGGCGAGTACTCCGCACTCGCCCTCATTGAAATATCAAACCCCAAACGCCTCCACCGGCAGCGCCATGATCGTCTCCGCGCCGCTTTCGATCTTGCGGCGGAGCGCGCCGGCATTGGGCATGATGCGGTCGGCGTAGAAGCGGGCGGTGACCAGCTTGGCTTCGTAGAACGCCTTGTCCTCCGCGCCCTCCGCCAGTGCCGCGACGGCGGCGTCGGCCATGCGGAGCCACATCAGGCCGAGCGCGACGGTGCCCATCAGCTCCATGTAGCTGTACGCGCCGGCGCCGACCTGGTTGGGATCCTTCATGCCGTTGGCCATGAACCACATGGTCGCGGCCTGTAGCTGGCCGCTGGCCTTTTCGAGCGCTTCGGCGAGATGGGCGAGTTCGGGCTTTGACTTGGCGGCGGCGCATTCCTCGCCGACGATCCGGAGGAAGGTCTGGATCGCGCGGCCTCCATTCTGGGCGAGCTTGCGCCCGACCAGATCCATCGCCTGAACGCCGTTGGTGCCTTCATAGATCATCGCGATGCGGGCATCGCGGACATATTGCTCCATGCCCCATTCGGCGATGTAGCCGTGGCCGCCATAGACCTGTTGCGCGTCGGTCGCGATCTTGTAGCCCGCGTCGGTGCCGACGCCCTTGATGACGGGGGTGAGCAGGCCGACGAGATCGTCGGCGAGCTGGCGCTCCTCCTCGCTCGCGGCGAGATGGGCGAGATCGACCTGAAGGCCGCCCCAGAGGCAGAGGGCGCGCAGACCCTCGGTCATCGCCTTGGCTTCCATCAGCATGCGGCGGACGTCGGGGTGGACGAAGAGGGTGTCGGCCTTTTCCTGCGGGTCCTGCGCGCCGGTGAGCGCCCGGCCCTGTCGCCGGTCGTGCGCGTATTGCACGGCGTTCTGATAGGCGACCTCACCGATGCCGAGGCCCTGCAGCCCGACGCCGAGGCGCGCCGCGTTCATCATGATGAACATTGCGGCGAGGCCCTTCATCTCCTCGCCGACCAGCCAGCCGGTCGCGCCGTCATAGTTCATGACGCAGGTGGAGTTGGCGTGGATGCCCATCTTGTGCTCGATCGAGCCGCAGGAGACGGCGTTGCGCTCGCCGAGGCTGCCATCGTCGTTAACGAGGATCTTGGGCACCACGAACAGCGAGATGCCCTTGCTGCTCTCCGGCGCGCCCGGCGTCTTGGCCAGCACGAGGTGGATGATGTTGCTGGTGAGGTCGTGCTCGCCGGCCGAGATGAAGATCTTGGTGCCGGTGATCGACCAGCTGCCGTCGGCATTGGGCTCCGCGCGGGTCTTGATGAGGCCGAGATCGGTGCCGCACTGCGGCTCGGTCAGGTTCATCGTGCCGCCCCATTCGCCCGAGATCATCTTCGGGAGATATTTGGCCTGCTGCTCGGGACTGCCCTTGACCAGCAGCGACGAGATCGCGCCATGGGTGAGGCCGGGATACATGGCGAAGGCCATGTTGGAGGAGATCATATACTCCTGAAACGCGGTCGAGACGACGTGGGGCATCCCCTGCCCGCCGAATTCCTCGGGCGCGGAAAGCGTGCCCCAGCCGCTCTCGACGAACTGGTTATACGCTTCCTTGAAGCCGTCGGGGGTGGTGACGCTGCCGTCGGGGTTGCGCGTGCAGCCCTGCTGGTCGCCCGAGTGGTTGAGCGGGAACAGCACCTCGGCGACGAACCTGCCGCCTTCCTCCAGCACCGCGCTGACCACATCGGGGGTCGCGGCGGCGAAGCCGGGAAGGTTGGCGTAACGGTCGATCTTCAGAACATGGTCGAGCACGAAGCGAGTATCGCGCACGGGGGGCGTATATTGCGGCATCTCTCTAGTCCTGTTCTTATTTTGCTGGTTGCGCGCGGCCTTCGAGGACCGCGACGAAATCTTCGAGCTCGACGATATGGGCGTCGATATCGACCTTCTGACGCTCGAGCAGCTCGATGCGCGCGCGGCACTTGTCGAGCGTCACCTGATGCTGGGTGCGGCGTTCATCGCCCACGTCGTAGAGGTCGATCATCTCGCGGATCTCGGCGAGGCTGAAGCCGACTCGCTTACCGCGCAGAATCCAGGCGAGGCGGGCGCGATCGCGATGCGAGTAGATGCGCGCGAGGCCGCGTCGCTCGGGCGCGATCAGCCCCTCATCCTCGTAGAAGCGCAATGCCCGCGCCGTGACCTCGAACTCGGCGCACAGGTCCGAGATCGAGAAGCTCTCCTTGTCGGGCCGGGCCTCGGTCGGAGCGAAGCTGGCCACCGGTTTGATGGTCGTTGCCATGACGCCGATTTACGCCGACCTTACGTTAACGTCAATCTCCGCAAAGCCGTTTTCCTTCGGCGCTGCGCAGCGCCCGTGCCTCGGCCGCGGATCCGCTCAGCCGCTCGACGTCGAGCGCGGCGAAGGAGGCACGCGGGCCGCAGAATTTGGCGCATTCGGCGGGGACGTTGGCGGGGAAGGTGATGCGGTCGCCCGCGAAGCGCGCATCGAAGGAACAGGTGACGCCGTTCCTGCCCTTCAGCGTCACCGCGAGCGTTTCCCCGGCGCGAGTCACGGTGCCGGTGCCGGTGCAGGACAGGCCGTCGCCATAATCGACGAACGCGCCGATGCGGTAGGTATCGCGGTCCTGCACCACGCAGACGCGGTCGGTGTCGCGGGCGTAGAGGCCGGTCAGGTCGGTGTCCGCGGGGTCACGGACGAGGCCGCGCTCGATCGCGGCGGATTCGAGGTCCTGCGGGGTGGCGGAGTTGCCGCTCCCGCCGCCGTTGCAGGCGGCGAGGACGGCCAGCAGCGCCACAGCAGCGATCCTCATGCGTCGCGTACCAGCGCGCCGTCCTCGATCCGGCGGAAGAAGCAGCTGCGCTCACCGGTATGGCAGGCGGGACCGGCGGCATCGACCTTTAGCCACAGCGCATCCTGATCGCAGTCGATCCGCGCCTCGACCACGCGAAGGACGTTGCCCGAGCTTTCGCCCTTCTTCCACAGCCGTCCCTTGCTGCGCGACCAGAACCACGCCTCGCCCGTGTCGAGGGTCCTGGCCAGCGCGTCGGCATTCATGTGCGCGAGCATGAGCAGTTCGCCGGTCACCGCGTCGGTGGCGACGGCGGTGATCAGGCCGTTGGCGTCGTATTTGGGGTCGAGGGCGAGGGTGGAGTCGCGGGGGTCGGTCATGGGGGCGTGTTAGCCCCTCCCCTCCCGGTCGTCACCCCGGCGGCGAAAGCGGAACGGCCGCGACGGGTTGCCCCGCCACGGCCGTCCTGATCCCGCCGATGCCGCTCAGGCGAGATCGAAGCGGTCGGCGTTCATCACCTTGGTCCAGGCGGCGACGAAGTCCTTGACGAACTTCTCCTCATGCCCGGTCTCGGCATAGACCTCCGCCACCGCGCGCAGTTCCGAGTTCGAGCCGAAGACGAGGTCGGCGCGGCTGGCACGCCAGGTCTCGCCGCCGCCCTTGCGATCGGTGGCGACATATTCTTCGTCGTCCGAACCATCGACCGCCTTCCAGACATTGGTCATGTCGAGCAGGTTGACGAAGAAGTCGTTGGTGAGCTGGCCCGAGCGTTTGGTGAAGTGGCCATGGCCACGCTCCCCGTGATTGGCGCCGAGCACGCGCAGGCCACCGATCAGCACGGTCATCTCCGGCACCGACAGGCCAAGCAACGATGCGCGGTCGAGCATCATTTCCTCGGTCTTTACCGCGAGCTTCCTGGGCAGATAGTTGCGGAAGGCGTCGGCCTGCGGCTCCATCACCGCGAAGCTGTCGGCATCGGTCTGCGCCTCGGTCGCGTCGCCACGGCCACCCGTGAACGGTACCGCGACATTGGAACCCGCGTCACGGATCGCCTTTTCGAGGCCCACGACGCCGCCGAGCACGATCGCGTCGGCCATCGACAATGAGCCGCGCAGGCCGTCGAGCGTGTCGAGCACCTTCTTGAGCATCTCGGGCTCGTTAACTTCCCAATCC
>DATIGZ010000610.1:0-6295 GCA_035481255.1 Sphingomonas sp.
GCCATAGCTCGTGCAGGGGCTTGCCGCGGAACTGGGCGTAGAACTCGTCCAGCATCGCCAGCACCGTCGCCGCCTTGGCTTCCTGGTTCACTTTGTTGCGGAACTCGGCCGATCCGTGCAGCCCCTTGGTGTACCAGCCGATATGCTTGCGCATCAGATTGACGCCGGTCATCTCGCCATAATGGTCGAGCATCATGGCGTAATGCTCGGCGATCAGGGCATATTGTTCGTCGATGCTCGGGTCTTCCCGCTCGCCCTGCCCCGACAGCGCGTCCATCACCTGGCGCAGCAGCCACGGCTTGCCGTACGCGCCGCGCCCGATCATCACCCCATCGGCGCCGGATTGCTCCAGCGCGGTGCGTGCGTCGTCGGCCGAGCAGATATCGCCATTGACGATCACGGGGATCGACACCGCGTCCTTGACCTTGCGCACGAAGGCCCAGTCGGCGCTGCCCTTGTACATCTGGTTGCGCGTGCGGCCGTGCACGGTGATCATCTTCGCGCCGATATCCTCGGCGACGCGTGCCAGCTCCGGCGCGTTCAGGCTGTCATGGCACCAGCCCATGCGCATCTTGACCGTCACCGGCACCTTCACCGCCTTGACGCACGCTTCGATCAGCTGAGCGGCGAGGTCGGGCACGCGCATCAGCGCCGACCCGGCATCGCCGTTCGTCACCTTGCGTACCGGGCAGCCCATGTTGATGTCGATGATCGCCGCGCCGCGGTCCTCGTTCAGCTTCGCGGCTTCGCCCATCTCATAGGGGGTGCAGCCGACCAGCTGCATCGACACCGGCTCCTCGATCGGATCCCATGCCGCCTTCTGCACCGACTGGCGCGTCTCGCGGATCGCCGCCTGGCTCGCGATCATCTCGGTGACGTTGAGGCCGGAGCCGTAACGGCGCACGAGCCGGCGGAACGGCAGGTCGGTAACCCCCGTCATCGGCGCGAGCAGCACCGGCGTCTCGACCGTCACCGGGCCGATCTGGATGGGCTTCAACATCGTCATCTGTGCCTGAAAAATAGGCAGCGGCCTCTACAGAGGCAATGGGGGAGATGCAAGCCAGCCCTTCTTGGCGCCTTCCCTCGGGCCTTCTCAAGCCGTTCCCGCTTGCGGGAGGGGGGGACCGGCCGCAAAGCCGCGGGGGTGAGGCTCTTCTTCTGGACGCCGCGCCATCCCCTAACAACTTTCCTACACGCCCCCCAATCGCTACGCAGCCGGGATGCGAAGTCCCGTCGCCCCTCTCGCCACCCGTTCGCTGCCCGGCGGGTTTCACGCGCGCGCGCGTAGCAGCGCGACTTTTGGGACTTTCCGCGCTTTGGCGGGTCACCCCCAATGACAGTCGCGGCTCTCATCGTCGCCGCCGGAAAGGGCGTCCGCGCCGGTGGCTCCGTGCCCAAACAGTTCGCCGCGCTTTGCGGTAAACCCATGCTTTCGCATAGCCTTACGGCGCTATCCTCCCACCCTGCGATAACCGAAACCGTCATCGTCATTGGCGAAGGTCAGGAGGAACAGGCCCGCGAGAAACTCGGCGAAACCGTCAGCTTTGTCAGTTTCGTCACCGGTGGCGCCGAACGCCGCGACTCGGTCCGCGCCGGGCTTGAGGCGCTGGCCAACAAGGGCGTCACCCGCGTCCTGATCCACGATGCCGCCCGCCCCTTTCTGCCCGCCACGGTGATCGACGCGCTGCTCGCGGTGCTCGATCGCGCCCCCGGCGCCGTCCCGGCCCTCCCCGTCGCCGACACGCTGGCCAGGGGGGAAGCCGCGCTGGGCGACAATGTCCCCCGCGCCGGACTCAACCGCATCCAGACGCCGCAGGCCTTCCACTTCGACGCCATCCTCGCCGCGCATCGCGCATGGCCCGAAGGCGAAGAGGCGACGGACGACGCCCAGATGCTTCGCCGCATGGGTCGGGACGTCATGCTCGTGCCAGGAGACCCGATGCTTGAGAAGATCACCCATCCCGCCGATTTCGCCGCCGCCGAGGCGCGTCATGGCGCCACGCTGATCTCGCGCAGCGCCACCGGCTTCGACGTCCATCGCTTCGAAATCGGCCAGGAACTGTGGCTCGGCGGCATCCGAATCCCGCACGACAAGGGGCTGTCGGGCCATAGCGACGCCGATGTCGCGCTCCATGCGATCACCGACGCGCTGCTCGGCACGATCGGCGCGGGCGATATCGGCATGCACTTCCCGCCCAGCGACCCCAAATGGCGCGGGGCCGCCTCGGCGCAGTTCCTCGATCATGCCGCCGGGCTGGTGCGCGAACAGGGCGGAATCATCGATTTCGTCGATCTGACGCTGATCTGCGAAGCACCCAAGATCGGGCCGCACCGCGAGGCGATCCGCGCCGGCATCGCGGCGATCTTGAGCCTGCCCGTCTCGCGGGTTAGCCTTAAGGCGACCACTACCGAGCGGCTGGGCTTCACCGGCCGGGGCGAAGGCATGGCCGCTCAGGCCATCGCCACGGTGCGTTTACCGGGGGGAAGCGAATGAAAATGGTGTTGAAGCCGGCCAGTGCCGCGCTGTGCATGGCGCTCGCCATGCAGTCGGTGCAGGCTGCGGAGCGGGAAACGGCGGAGTGCATGCCGGCCCGCAACGCGGAAGCCCTCGTCCTGATGATCGCGCCGGCGCTGATCACGCAGATGCAGCAGCGTTGCACGAGCGTGCTTCCGGCGGACGCGTATCTGCTTCGAAGCGGCCCCGCGCTGGTCGCGAAGTACGAGGCCGCCGCCGCTGCCGTCGATACCGAAGCGATGGAGGCGTTCCGCTTTTTCGGGGGTTCCGAACTGGCCGAGCTGAAGAACGAGACATTGCGTCCGCTCATTCGTGAGCAGATGGCCAAGGGACTGGCCGGGGAGTTCAAGGTCGATGACTGCGCCGGGTTCGACCTCATCTTCTCCAACCTCGATCCGCTTCCCCCGGCTAATCTGGCGCGCGTCCTGATCGCCATCGTGCAGACGATGGACAACGGCTCGAAGACCAACCGCAAACGGAAGAAACCGGATATTTGTCCGGCGCTCGCAAAGCCCTGATGTTCGGCTGAGCGGGCAAGTCTACGGAGTAACCCTATGCGTATCCCCCGTCTCGCCGCCACGACCCTGCTCTGGGCCGGGCTGGCCGCATCGTCCGCCGCTTCGGCGCAGTCCGCCCGCCCCTGCCTCACCGGCAATGAGGCGGAGGCGCTGTTTCAGGTGATGCTGCCCGACATGATCCGGGAGATGGGGCGGGTCTGCGCCGGGCTTCCCGCCAACGCGTTTCTGCGTCAGCCGACTCCCGCCTTCCTGACGCGGATCAACGCCGGGGTCGCCCCCGCCATGCCGGCGGCGCAAGCGGGGATCCGTAAGCTGCTGGGGCCCGATGCGGGGTTCATCGCCGATTCGCAGTTCGCGATTCCCGCGGTCCGCGCGATCATCGCCCCGGCGATCGCGCAGGAAGTGAAGCCCGCCGATTGCCCCGGCCTCGACAAGATCGTCACCAACCTCGCGCCCTTGCCGCCGCGCAATCTGGCCGCCGTTTTCGCCGCGCTGCTCCAGCTCAGTCAGAATGACGAAAAGCGCGCGCCAAGGCTGCCAATATGCCCTATGGGCCGCCCGCGATGAACGAAGTGATTCTCCCCGAAGCGCTGGTTGAGGCCGCGCGCAAGGTCGTCGATGCGAACCGCGTCGCGGGCCGCAAGATCGCCGTCGCGGAAAGCTGCACCGGCGGTCTCGTCTCCGCCGCGATCACCGAAATTCCCGGCTCGTCCGATGTGATGAGCGCCGGCTTCGTGACCTATTCGAACGAAGCCAAGATGGCGCAGTTGCGCGTCAGCCGCGATGTGCTGGAAACCTTCGGAGCGGTCTCGATCGCCACCGCGTGGAGCATGGCGCAGGGCGCGCTGGAGGCGAGCGACGCCGATGTCGCGGTCGCGATCACCGGAATCGCCGGCCCCGGCGGCGGCAGCGACAAGAAGCCGGTCGGCCATGTCGTCTTCGCCCGCGCCGAGAAGAATGCCGATCCCGATGTGGTGGTGGCCGATACGCGTGAGTTCGGCGATCTCGGCCGCGGCGGCGTCCGGCTTCAGGCGGCGCTGTGCGCGCTCGAACTGCTGCTGCCCGGCGAACCCGCGGTGCCGGCCGAGGAGTCGCCGTAAAGCTTCGCGGCGCGATCCTCGAACGCGTTGATCATCATCCGCAGCGCGCGGTCGAACACCTGCCCCGCCAGCATCTCGAACACGCGGTTCTTGAAGGTGAAGTCGACCTCGAAATCGACCAGACACCCGCCCTCGCCGTCCGGCCGGAACTTCCAGTCATTGTGCAGGTGCTTGAGTGGTCCCTCGAGATAGTCGACCCGGATGTGGTGCGGCCGCTGCTTGCCCACCCGGCTGCTGAACGTCTCGCGCAGCCCCTTGAACCCGACGATCAGGTCAGCGACCATCTCGGTCTCGCTGTTCGATCGCACCCGCACGGCGCTGACCCACGGCAGAAACTCGCCATAGCGGCCGACATCGGCCACCAGATCGAACATCTGCTCCGGCGTGTAGGGCAGCCGCCGGGTTTCGGCGTGGCGCGGCATCAGGCCGGAACCGCCGCCTTCGCCAGCTTGGCCGCCCGCGCATCGCGCATCTTCGCGAAATCGTCGCCGGCGTGATAGCTCGACCGCGTCAACGGTGAGGACGCGACCAGCAGGAAGCCCTTGGCACGCGCGATCGCGGCATAGGCGTCGAACGCCTGCGGGGTCACGAAATCCTGTACCTTGGCGTGGCGCGGGGTGGGCTGGAGATACTGGCCCATCGTCAGGAAATCGATGTCGGCGCTGCGCATGTCGTCCATCACCTGATGGACCTCCAGCCGCTCCTCGCCCAGGCCGAGCATCACGCCCGATTTTGTGAAGATCGACGGATCGAGCTTCTTGACCGTCTCCAGCAGCCGGATCGACGCGTAATAGCGCGCGCCCGGGCGGATCGTCGGATAGAGCCTGGGCACGGTCTCAAGGTTATGATTGTAGACGTCGGGCCGCGCCGCGACGATCATCTCGACCGCCTGCTCATGCTTGTTGCGGAAATCGGGGGTCAGGATCTCGATCGTCGTCGCCGGGCTCGCCTTGCGGATCGCCTCGATGACCTTGACGAACTGCTTCGCGCCACCGTCGGGCAAATCGTCGCGATCGACCGAGGTGATGACGATATGCTCGAGCCCCATCTGTACCGCGGCATCGGCGACGTTGTTCGGCTCCATCGGATCGACTGCGCGCGGCATGCCGGTCTTGACGTTGCAGAAGGCGCAGGCGCGGGTACAGGTATCGCCCAGGATCATCACCGTCGCGTGCTTCTTGCTCCAGCACTCGCCGATATTCGGACAGGCTGCTTCCTCGCACACCGTGGTTAGGCTCTTCGAGCGCATCAGCGCGCGAGTCGCGGCGAACCCGGCCGAGGTCGGCGCTTTCACGCGGATCCAGTCGGGCTTACGCTGGCGTTCAGGACGGGCTTCGGGGATCGGTGCCATTTCGCTCATTGCGCGCAGATAGCGATCCCGCTCGCGGCTTGCCAGCCCCTACGGCCTGCGCCATTGGGACGACATGACTCACACGCACTTCTCCGATCTCGTCGCCGGCTATCATCGGTTCCGTGCCGAGGAGTGGCCGCGCGAACATGCGCGCTGGGCGGAGCTGAGCCGCGGTCAAAGCCCGAAGGTCATGGTGATCGCCTGTTCCGACAGCCGCGTCGATCCCGCGACGATCTTCGGTACGCACCCCGGTGAGGTGTTCGTAGTGCGCAACATCGCCAACCTCGTCCCGCCGTTCGAGCTTGGCGGCGGTCGCCACGGCGTCAGCGCCGCGCTCGAATTTGCGGTGACCCAGCTCGAGGTGGAAGAGATCGTGGTCATGGGCCATGGCGCATGCGGCGGTGTCCATGCCGCCTTCTCCCACCGTTTCGCCGGTGCCGCCCCGGGCGCAGGCGGTTTCATCGCGCACTGGGTCGACCTGCTCGATGAAGCGCGCGCGCGGATCGTCGCCGAGCATGGCCATGGCCCCGAAGCAATCCGGGCAATGGAGTTGGAGACCGTTCGCGTCTCGATCGCTAATCTGCGCACCTTCCCCTGCATCCCCGAGCGGGAGGCCAAGGGCTTGCTCACCATCCACGGCGCCTATTTCGCGATCGCGGACGGCGTGCTGCATGTCATGGACGAACTCGGAAACTTTGCTCCGGCTTAACCGTTCGCGAGCGCCGCCCGGGCCATCTTCTCGAACTCGGGATCGATCGGCGGTGGCACCATCGGCACATCGGCTTCAAGCTGATCGGCGATCGCGGTGAGC
>DATIGZ010000611.1:0-6754 GCA_035481255.1 Sphingomonas sp.
GGTGCTCGCGCGCGCGTGGCAGCGCGACTTTTGGGACTTTTGCCGTTCAGGCGGCGAAGGCCTCGAGCGCGTCGCGGTCCAGTACGACGATGCCATGACTACCCTCGCGCCGGATCGTCCCGCCCTTCTCCAGCGCGGTCAGCGTGCGGCTCACCGTCTCGATCGTGATGCCCAGCAATTGCGCCATCTCGCCGCGGGTCAGCGGCAGTTCGAACGCGGTTTCGTCATGGCAGGGCGCGGGACTTGCCGCGCGGGCAAAGGCCAGGATCAGCGCCGCGACGCGGCCTCTCGCCTGGCGCTTCGAGATGAGGTCGATCAGCGCCCGGCTCTCGTCCAGCTCGCGGCCCAGTTCGTTCAGCAGACGTCCGGCAAGGGCGGGCCGGGAATCCCGCAGTGCCTCGAACCGCCCGCGCGGAAACAGGCAGGCCTCGCTGTCGGTTAGCGCGGTGACGTGGAGCGTCGCGGCCGGTGCGAACATCTGGCCCAGCATCCCGGCGGGATGCACCAGCGCGACGATCCGCTCGGTGCCGTCGCGATCGATTGTGGACATCTTGGCCGCGCCGCGGGTCAGGGTGGCGCAGATCGTGTTGGGGTCGCCCGCCGCGACGATCGTCTCGCCGCGCGCATAGCGCCGATGATGCCCGATCCGCGCCAGATCCGCGCGATCGTCGGGTGACAGGACCGAACAGACGGCGCGATCGGCGACCGGGCAGGTCGCGCAAACGATGCCGTCCGCATTGGCCATCTCAGGCGACCGCTTCGAGCAGCCCCTCGAACAGCCGCCGGCCGTCGTTGCCGCCATGCGCGGCTTCGATCTTGCGCTCGGGGTGCGGCATCATGCCCAGCACGTTGCCGCCCGCGTTGACGATGCCCGCGATCTGGCGCGCGCTGCCGTTGACGTCGCCGGCATAGCGGAACGCGACGCGGCCTTCGCCCTCGAGCCGGTCGAGCGTCTCCTTGTCGGCGAAATAGTTGCCGTCATGGTGGGCGACGGGGATCGAAAGCGTCTCGCCCGCGCCATAGCGGCTGGTGAAGATCGACTGGCTGTTGTCCACCGTCAGGTCGACGTCGCGGCACACGAAGTTGAGGCCTTCGTTGCGCATCAGCGCGCCGGGCAGCAGGCCGGTCTCGGTCAGCACCTGGAAGCCGTTGCAGATGCCGATGACGGGTGTGCCGCGCTCGGCCGCCGCGACCACCGCCTTGACCACCGGCGAACGCGCCGCGATCGCGCCGCAACGCAGGTAATCGCCATAGGAGAAGCCGCCGGGCAGGGCGATCAGGCCGAGGCCGTCGGGAAGCTCGCTCTCGCCGTGCCATACCATGTGCGGCTTGGTGCCGGTCACGCTCTCGATCGCCACCGCGAGGTCGCGGTCGCAGTTGGAGCCCGGAAAGACGATGACCGCGGTCTTCATCGCCCGGAAACCTCGGGGCGTTCGACCCGGTAATTCTCGATCACGGTGTTGGCGAGCAGCTTCTGGCACATCGCGTCGATGTCCGCATCGCTGGTGCCGTCCGCCACGTCGAGCTCGATCAGCTTGCCGACGCGAACCTCGCCCACGCCCGAAAAGCCGAGCGAACCGAGCGCGTGCTCGATCGCCTTGCCCTGCGGGTCGAGCACGCCGTTCTTGAGAGTGACGACGATGCGCAGCTTCATGGATTTTGCCTCCGGGGATTTGCCGCGCCCTATGGGCCGGGCGGGCCGCGGGTTCAAGCCCGGTGTTGGGCTTTGCCGAACCGGCGCTGGTGCGAACGCCAGGTTTCACCGGTCATTTACCCCGCCCTGCGACACTCGGCGCTGCCGAGTCGCGGCCGCGGGGGTGCGACCGGGGGAGTGTGTGTGATGGCGTTTCTGGCAATCGCCCTGTTCGTGGCGCTGATGGCCTTCGGTCGCGGTTATTTCGGCTGGACCGACCCCGGCGGGATGACGACGATGGCGCTGATCTGCGCGTTCATCTTCGGAATCATCGCCGGGATGAAGGCTAAGGGCTGAGGGGCCGTGCCGGTCCCGCGTCAGCGGGACGCGGCACGGCGCGTCTTATTTGCCCCGGCGCTTGCGGTGGCTTTCCAGGTCCAGCACCGCCGAGTCGGCGCCTTCGGGCAGCAGGCCAAGGCGGCGCGCGACTTCCTGATAGGCTTCGACTTCGCCGCCAAGGTCACGGCGGAACCGGTCCTTGTCGAGCTTCTCGCCGCTGACCATGTCCCACAGGCGGCAGCCGTCGGGGCTGATCTCGTCGGCAAGAATGATCCGGGCATAGTCATTGTCCCAGATTCGGCCGAACTCGAGCTTGAAGTCGACCAAGCGAATGCCGATCCCGGCGAACAGGCCCGACATGAAGTCGTTCACCCGGATCGCCATGTCGGCCATGTCGTGCAGTTCTTCCTGGCTGGCCCAGCCGAAGCACAGGATATGCTCATCGGTGACCATCGGGTCGCCCAGCGCATCATCCTTGTAATAATATTCGACGATGGTGCGCGGCAGCTGCTCGCCTTCGGCGATGCCCAGCTTCTTCGACAGCGATCCGGCGGCGACGTTGCGCACCACCACCTCGATCGGGACGATCTCCACCTGGCGGATCAACTGCTCGCGCATGTTGAGGCGGCGGATGAAGTGAGTCGGAATGCCGATCGCGCCCAGCAGCGTGAAGATATGCTCGCTGATGCGGTTGTTGAGCACGCCCTTGCCGCTGATCGTGCCCTTTTTCTGGGCGTTGAACGCGGTCGCGTCGTCCTTGAAATACTGGATCAGCGTGCCGGGTTCGGGGCCTTCATAGAGGATCTTGGCCTTGCCCTCGTAGATCTGGCGGCGGCGTGCCATCGTAGCTGCGGTCCTTCAGAAACGCGGTGCCCCGGCGGCGCTTGGGTTCGCGCGGACGCCGGGGCTTGGAGGGCCGAGCCTATATCGAAACGCGGCTCGGCGTGCAATCAGTCGCTCGCCACTGCCTCAGCGGGCTTGCTGCGGCGCAGGCGGGGACGCAAACGGCGCGAGGCGAAGAGCCCGATGAGCAGTACCAGGGCGGGTGGCCCCAGCACTGCGATCGCGCCGAGAACAAAGGCGAGCGTGGCCTGAGCCGAGGCGGCGAGCAGGTCGAGCGAACTCGTCAACGGCGCCCCCGCGTCGAACCCGCGAACGGCGCGGCCCGAACGATAGTCGAAGGTCATCGGCGTGTTGGCGAGCGATTCGCGCTGCTCGCTGGTGGCGCCACGCCCGGCCTCGATCCGCTGGGCAATCTCGGCGCGCTGCTGCTGCAATTCGGTGCGTTCGCTGGCGGGGAGGCCCGGGCGGGCCAGCGCGCGATCGATCCGCGCCAGTTCCTCCTGCGCCCGCGCGCGCTCGGCGGCAAGCCGGCTGATCTCGGCGCCCGCGTCGGTGCCGGTGATTTCAGCCTCGATCAGCGTGCCTTCGGCTTTCTGAATCGCGGCGATACCTTCCTTGCCGAACGCGCGGGCGAGGGTGGGGTCGAGCTTGAACGCCAACATCGCGACGATCCGCCCCTCGCCGAGCAATTGGTAGCGCAGGCCGGTGATGCGGCACCGTGCAATACCGAGTTTCTCGCATGCCGCGGCATGCCCTTCCTGCGCTGTCGAAATCCGTTCGGCCGGTAGCGAGAAGGCATAGTGGTAGTTGAAGGCGACGCCGGGTGCCGCGGTGACGGCAACCCCGGCCGGTGCCCCTGCGGTATCTTCGAGCAGCGCCTCGGCGGGTTCCGCAGTCGACTGTTCGCGTGCGGCGGGTCTTGTTTGCCCGCCGCCTCCTTCCGGCGCAGCGTTGCACCCGGCAATTGCCAATACCAGCACCAGAAGTGCCGAACCCGATGTCCATCGCATGAAGCTAGCTCCCTCTCCAGTGATGTCGTTCGTCGCTCACAATGCACGACTCGTCGCGCATTGATAGAACATCACATTAGAGGGTATTCGGCAATGCCTCTTTTTCGCCACATTTGATCGATGATCTGGGAATATGAATTGTCGGCGGCTCGGCCCGGTTCAGCCGATGCAATAGGTCCGCTTACGCGCCTCTTCGCTCCGGTCCGGGCCAACCAGCCGGCCGATCCAGCGAGCGCCGCGCATCATCATCTTGCCAACACGGCGAAAACCGTGGGCGATGCCGTCGCTCAACAGTTGATGGTTTTCCGCCCAGAAGCGGTCGTCATATGCTTCGCGCATTGCCTTGCTCCCAATCTTGCTGATCTCCTCGTGGCACTGAAATGGCGAATTTGCGCGCCGGGGACCAACAAAAGGATCGACGCAATTCATCATTTCAGATTATGAATTGGCATGCGCCAGCTCCCGCCACTTGCCGCCGTCCGTGTTTTCGAGGCCGCGGCCCGGCGCGGCAACTTCACCCGCGCGGCCGAAGAGCTGGGGATGACCCAGGCGGCGGTCAGCAATCAGGTGAAATTGCTCGAGCAGCGGCTGGGGATCGCGTTGTTCCGCAAGAATGGGCGTGGCGTGGCTTTGACCTCAGCCGGCGAGCGGATCGCGCCGCAGGTGAGCATGGCGCTGGACGGGCTGGCCGAGGCCTTCGCAGCGGTGCGTGCCGAGGACGAGGCGGTGATGACGATCTCCGCGCCCGGCACCTTCTCGACCAACTGGCTGGCGCGCCGGTTGGGCAGCTTTCAGGTCGCGCGGCCCGAGCTTGCGGTGCGCGTGCTGGTGACCGATGCGATCATCGACCTCGTCGCGAGCGATGCCGATGTCGCGATCCGCGGCGCCCACGGGCCATGGCCCGGACTGGTCTCGCATTTCCTGATGCGCATGCCGTTCACGGTGATGGCGAGCCCCGAGTTCCTCGCGGCGCAGCCGCCGATCCGAACGCCCGCTGACCTGGTCGGCCTGCCGCGCGTGTCGCCCGACGACAGCTGGTGGGCGCTGTGGTTCGAATCGGTGTTCGGCGACGCGGTGGTGGCGTCGCAGCCGGGGGTCGACTTCCAGTCGCAGGTGCATATCGGCAACGCCGCGGTCGCCGGGCATGGCCTCGCGATGCTGTCCCCGCCGATGTGGCTGTCGACGATCGCCGAGGGGCGGCTGGTGCAGGTGCTCCCGCAGATGGTCTATTACAAGAACAGCTTCTGGCTGGTCTATCCCGAGGCCAAGCGCAACCTGCCCAAGATTCGCGCCTTCCGCGACTGGCTGCTCGCCGATGTGAAGGCGTCGCTGGGAGACGATCCTTACGGCGCGCTGGTCCAGCCTCCGGGGGCGTAAGGGCCTCTCGCAAGCCGCGCGCGGCCCTGCTATCGCCCCGTGATGCCGACCGACCTTTCCGACCCGTTTGACCAGATCGTCGATGCCCCGTTCGATAGCGCGCTGAGCGAACGCTATCTCGTCTATGCGATGTCGACGATCACCGCGCGCTCGCTGCCGGACGTGCGCGATGGCCTCAAGCCCGTGCACCGCCGCCTGCTGTGGGCGATGCGGCTGCTGCGGCTCGATCCAAGTCAGGGCTACAAGAAATGCGCGCGCGTCGTCGGCGACGTGATCGGCAAATACCATCCGCATGGCGACCAGTCGGTCTATGACGCGATGGTTCGCCTCGCCCAGACCTTCGCGCTGCGCTACCCGCTGGTCGACGGGCAGGGTAATTTCGGCAACATCGACGGCGATAACGCCGCCGCCTATCGCTATACCGAGGCCCGGCTGACTCAGGTCGCGATCGACCTGATGGACGGGCTCGACGAGGATGCGGTCGAGTTCAAGCCGACCTACAATGGCGAGGAGAATGAGCCCGAGCTGTTTCCCGGGCTGTTCCCGAACCTGCTCGCCAACGGCGCCGCCGGCATCGCGGTCGGCATGGCGACGAGCATCCCGCCGCACAACGCCGCCGAACTGATCGACGCGGCGATCCTGCTGATCGACCAGCCCGGCGCCGGGGATTCGCAGATCCTGGAACTGGTCCGGGGACCGGATTTCCCCACCGGCGGCATCGTCATCGACAGCCCCGCCGCGATCGCGGAAGCCTATACCACCGGCCGTGGCGGTTTCCGCGTCCGTGCCAAATGGGCGCTGGAAGATCAGGGCCGCGGCACCTGGCAGATCGTCGTCACCGAGATTCCTTATGGAGTCCAGAAGGGCAAGCTGATCGAGCAGATCGCAAGCCTGATCAACGACAAGAAACTGCCGATCCTCGCCGACGTCCGCGACGAATCCGATGCCGAGATCCGCATCGTGCTCGAGCCGCGCGCACGCACCGTCGATCCGGACACGCTGATCGAGAGCCTGTTCCGCCTCTCCGACCTCGAGACGCGCGTGCCGCTCAACCTCAACGTGCTCGACCACACCCGCACGCCGCGGGTGATGAGCCTCAAGCAGGCGTTGTCCGCCTGGGTCGATCACCAGTTCATCGTGCTGCGCCGCCGGTCCGAGCATCGCCTCTCGAAGATCGCGGACCGGATGGAGCTGCTTGACGGCTACATCATCGCCTATCTCAACCTCGACCGCGTGATCCAGATCATCCGCACCGAGGATGAGCCCAAGCCGGTGATGATGGCCGAGTTCGAGCTGACCGACCGGCAGGCCGAGGCGATCCTCAACATGCGGTTGCGCGCGTTGCGCAGGCTTGAGGAAATGGAGCTGCGCAAGGAGCGCGAGGCGCTGGCCAAGGAGAAGGCCGAGCTTGAGGCGCTGCTGTCGAGCGACGCGCGCCAGCGCACGCGGATGAAGCGCGACCTCGGCAAGATCCGCGACCGCTACGGCCCCGAGACCGCGCTGGGCGCGCGCCACACGCTGGTGGCCGAGGCGGCGCCGGCGCGCGAGATCC
>DATIGZ010000612.1:0-1592 GCA_035481255.1 Sphingomonas sp.
GCTATTCGCAGGTCCGCGAGCAGTTCGACCGCCCCATCGGCAGCTATCAGGCGGTGAAGCACTTCTGCGCCAACATGGCGATCGCCGCGCAGTCGGCGGGCGATCTCGTCACCTTCGCGGCGGTTGCGGTCGACAATGGCCGTGCCGACGCCGCAGCGCAGGTGGAAGCGGCGTGGATCGCCGCGGCGCAGGCCGCGCTCGGCAATGCCGCGACGAATATTCAGATCCATGGCGGCATCGGCTTTTCCGATGAAGCCGACCCGCATCTGTACATCAAGCGCGCCCGGCTGCTGGTCGCAGTGGGCGGCGGAATCGAGGCCGCGCTGGAGCGCATCGCCGATCGCGGCGCGCTCCCTGTTGCGATCTAGCGCAACGCCTTACCGAAGGGCCGGATGCCAGCGACTTCAAGCCCATAGCCGTCGATGCCCGGGATCGGCGCGCGCAGGCTACCGCTCAACAGCTCGATCCGCGAAACGCCCAGATCGCGCAGGATCTGCGCGCCGACGCCATATTCGCGCAGCGCGGCCTTGTCGTCGCGCCCTGCCCGGCTCGGCACACTGCCGTCGGACTTGTGGACGATCGGCCCGCGGATCAGCACCACTACGCCACTGCCTTCCGCCGCGATCACGTCCATCGCTTGCGGGATCAGTCCGGCGCGGCCCCCTTTGCGGCCCAGCGCATCGTCCTGCACCGCAAAGGCGTGCATGCGGACCAGTGTGGTGCCCGCGCCCACTGCGCCCTTGACCAGCGCGCAATGCTCGGTCCCGTCCACGCGGTTGCGATAGACGTGCATACGCCATTCGCCACCATGCTCGCTGTCGATCGTCTCGGACGAAACCCGCTCGATCAGCACCTCAGTCGCATGGCGATAGGCAACGAGATCGCGGATCGTCCCGATCTTCAAGTCATGCTTGCGCGCGAAGGCGATCAGGTCGTCAAGCGTCGAAAGCTCGCCATCCTCGCCGATCACCGCGCACAGCCCCGCACTCGGATTCAACCCGGCGATCCGCGCCACATCGACCGCCGCTTCGGAGAAGCCGGCCCGTACCAGCACACCTCCGTCACGCGCCGTGACCGGAAAGATATGTCCCGGCGATACCAGATCGCGGTCGTTTGCATCCGGATCGATCGCCACCTCGATCGTCCGCGCCCGATCGGCGGCGGAGATTCCGGTGGACACGCCCTCACGCGCTTCGATCGAGACGGTGAAGGCCGATTGCCGCGGCGAACTATTCTGCGCGACCATCGGCGGCAGGTTGAGCTGCGCCACCCGCTCGGGCGTCAGTGCGAGGCAGACGACGCCACGGCAATGCACCGCCATGAAAGTCACCGCCTCAGCGGTCGCGAAACTGGCTGGCACCGCGGCCATACCGACATTTGCCGCGCCGCCATCCTCGACCAGAATGAACACGCGCCCCGCACGCGCTTCCTCGATGATCTCCTCGGCCGGGGCCAGATAGTCGCTCACTCTTCCACTCTCCTTAGCGGCCGGTCCATTGCGGACGCCGCTTCTCGGCAAAAGCGCGCGGTCCCTCCTGCGCGTCGTGACTTTCATAGGCAAGATCGGATGCCCGGCGCGCAGCCTGCAAAGC
>DATIGZ010000613.1:0-7264 GCA_035481255.1 Sphingomonas sp.
ACCTCGTCGCACGCGCCGGGATATTCGGCGGTGACGCCGAAGCGGCCCGACGCGACCTGCTTGATCGTCGAATTGGCGTTGTCGCCATTGGCATAGGGCTTGTAGCGGATCGAATCCTCGCCGCCCTCGCCCGACACCGCCTTGGCGCCGATGCGGTTCATCGCGATCGCCAGCGTCTCATGCGCTTCGGGCGACAGCGCGCCCAGCGACATGCCGGGGGTGACGAAACGTTTGCGGATCTCGGTGATCGCCTCGACCTGATCGATCCCCACACCCTCGTTCGGGAAGTTGAACTCGAGCAGGTCGCGCAGATAGACCGGCGGCAGATCGCGCACCCCGCGCGAGAATTGCAGATAGGTCGAATAGCTGTCGGTCGCGACCGCGGTCTGCAGCGTGTGCATCAGCTGCGCCGAATAGGCATGCGTCTCGCCGCCATGCCGCTGGCGATAGAAGCCGCCGATCGGCAGCGTCGCGACGCCCGTGTCGAACGCAGCGTCATGGCGCAGCTTGGCGTTCAGGTGCAGCGAGGCATAGCCCTCGCCCGAGATCTTCGCCGGCATGCCGGGGAAGAAGTCGTTGACCAGCGCGCGGCTGAGGCCAACCGCCTCGAAATTATATCCGCCGCGATAGGAGGAGATCACCGCGATCCCCATCTTCGACATGATCTTGAGCAGCCCCTCGTCGATCGCCTTGCGATGGTTCTTGAGCGCCTGTTCGAACGGCATGTCGCCGAACAGCCCGCGGGCATGGCGGTCGGCGATCGAGGCCTCGGCGAGATAGGCGTTCACCGTGGTCGCGCCGACGCCGATCAGCACCGCATAATAATGCGTATCGAGGCACTCGGCCGAGCGGACGTTGACGCTGGCGTAGCTGCGCAGCCCCTTGCGGACGAGATGCGTGTGCACCGCCGCCGCCGCCAGCACGCCGGCGATGGCGATCCGGTCGGGGCCGACATGCTCGTCGGTCAGGAACAGCTCGGTCGCGCCCGCGCGCACCGCCTGCTCCGCCTGAAAGCGGATGTCGGTGATCGCCGCGCGCAGCGTCTCCGGCCCGCCGCCGGCGGGGAAGGTGCAGTCGATCTCGGCGGCGAGGTCGCCGAAATGGCCCTTGAGGCGTGCCCAGCCATTGTTGGTCAGCACCGGGCTTTCGAGCACCAGCACCTTGTTCGCTGTTTCCCCGGTATCGAGGATGTTGGCGAGGTTGCCGAAGCGCGTCTTGAGCGACATCACATGCCGTTCGCGCAAGGAATCGATCGGCGGGTTGGTGACTTGCGAGAAGTTCTGGCGGAAGAACTGGCTGATCAGACGCGGCTTGTCGCTGATCACGGCGAGCGGCGTGTCGTCACCCATCGATCCCACCGCTTCCTTGGCGTCGGTCACCATCGGCGACAGGATCAGCTCCATGTCCTCCAGCGTCTGGCCCGCGGCGACCTGACGGCGCGTCAGCTCGGCGCGGTCGAAGCGCGGCCCGGCTTCATCGGCCGCGGACAGGTGCTCGATGGTTACGAACTCGCCGATCATGCCGGCATAGTCGTACTCGTCGGCGATCCGGTCCTTGACCTCGTCGTCCTCGTAGAAACGGCCTTCGTCGAGATCGACCGCGATCATCTCGCCCGGGCCGAGGCGGCCCTTGGCGACGACGGTCGATTCAGGAAGCTGAACCATGCCGGTCTCGGACCCGACGACGAGCAGCCCGTCGGCGGTGCGCGTGTAGCGCAGCGGACGCAGCGCATTGCGGTCGACGCCCGCGACCGCCCAGCGGCCGTCGGTCATCGCCAGCGCGGCCGGGCCGTCCCACGGCTCCATCACCGAGGCGAGATACTTGTACATCGCCAGATGGTTGGCGGGCGTTTCCGGCCCCATCGCCTCTGGCACCAGCATCAGCTTTGCTGTCGGCGCGTCGCGGCCGGAGCGACAGATCGCCTCGAACACCGCGTCGAGCGCGGCGGTGTCGCTCGCGCCCGCCGGGATCACCGGCTTGATGTCCTCCGAATGCTCGCCAAAGGCGAGGCTCGCCATCTTGATCTCGTGACTGAGCATCCAGTTCTTGTTGCCGCGGATCGTGTTGATCTCGCCATTGTGCGCGAGACAGCGGAACGGCTGCGCCAGCCACCATTGCGGGAAGGTGTTGGTCGAATAGCGCTGATGGAAGATCGCGACGCGGCTGACGAAGCGCTCGTCCTTGAGGTCGGGATAGAATTCCGACAGCGATTCCGCGAGGAACAGCCCCTTGTAGATCACCGAACGGCAGCTCAGCGAGCAGATGTAGAAGCCGCTGATCTGCGCCGCGATGATGCGCTTTTCGATCCGGCGGCGGACGAGATAGAGGTTCTTCTCGAACTCGTCCTCGGACACCTCGTCGGGCAGCGGCCCGGCGATCATGATCTGCTCGATCTCGGGACGCGTCGCCTGTGCCTTCTGGCCGATGACGGAGACGTCGACTGGCACCTGGCGCCAGCCATAGATGGTGTAGCCGGCCTCGATGATCACGCTTTCGACGATTGTGCGGCATGCTTCCTGCGCGCCTAGATCGACGCGCGGCATGAAGATCATGCCGACCGCGAGCCGATTGGGCAGCACGCGGTGGCCGGAAGCCAGCACCGCATCGTCGAAAAAGCGCAGGGGCAGGTCGACATGGATGCCCGCGCCGTCGCCGGTCTTGCCGTCGGCATCGACCGCGCCGCGGTGCCACACCGCCTTCAGCGCGTCGATCGCGCTCTGCACCACGCGGCGTGAGGCCTGACCGTCGATCGCCGCGACCATGCCGACGCCACAGGCATCGCCCTCGAATTCGGGGCGGTACATGCCCTCGGTGGCGAGGCGGAGGCGTTCCTGCTCAAGAGTGGGGCGGTTGGACATCGTGCTTTTCCAATAGGGGGGTCAGTTCATCCTTCAGGCGGCGCAGCTCGTCGGGCTGGCGCGCCTGATTCCTCGCGAACACCCTGCGTTGCCATTCGGCGATGGCGGGGTCGTTGAAAATCTGCATACCGGCTTGAAGGAAGCGTCCGCCTGTGGGGGTGGTCGCAAAGGCTTCTACATTCGCAAGTTCGGCGAGCGAGAAACGCTTTGCATAGGCGCTGGCGATCGCCTCGATCATTTCAGGGCCGGTGTCACGCAGGTCGCCCAGCGCCAGTTTCTTCTGGCGATCGATGAAATTGGCGAACAGCTTGGCGGCTTCGGAGTTGGATTCGAACAGCTTCTTCAGCTTCGGATCGCCCTGCATCATGCCCGACAGCATGTTCGCCATCAGCCCATCGAGCATCTGGCCGAACATCTGTTCGCGCTGCTCTGCTGGCATCGTTCGCTCGACAATGGTGCGCGCCTTGGCCATCCGCGCGTCCATGTCCGCGGGTATGGCGGGCGTCGCCGCTGGCGCCGTCTGCGCCAGTGCCGGGCTTGCCAGCACAAGCGCGGTGGCGAACGCGATACGCATCACGCCGCCTCCCGCTCCTTGCGCACCGGTGCTGCCGCCTGCGCCTTGAGCCAGTTGTGCATGCGCTCGCTGACGTCGCGACCGTCGCGGATCGCCTGAACCACGAGGCTCGCGCCCTTGACGATGTCGCCCGCGGCGAAAACGCCGTCGAGGTTGGACATCATCGTGCGCGCGTCGGTGCGGATCGTGCCCCAGCGGGTGACGCCCAGCTCGGTCGCGCCGAACAGCGTGGGCAGGTCTTCGGCATCATAGCCCAGCGCCTTGATCACCAGATCGGCGGGGACGTCGAACGCGGAGCCGGGATCCGGCTCTGGCGCGCGGCGGCCGCTGGCGTCGGGCGCGCCAAGGCGCATGCCGACGGCCTTGACCGCGGTCACCTTGTCGCCGCCGTCGAACGCTTCTGGGGCGGAGAGCCAGACGAACTCGACGCCTTCCTCCTCGGCATTGGCGGTCTCGCGCTGCGAGCCAGGCATATTGGCGCGGTCGCGGCGATAGAGGCACTTCACCGACGCAGCGCCCTGACGGACGGCGGTACGGACGCAGTCCATCGCGGTGTCGCCGCCGCCGATCACGACGACGTTCTTGCCTTGGGCATTCAGGCTGCCGTCGTCGAACGCCGGGACGGCGTCGCCAAAGCTCTTGCGGTTCGACGCGATCAGATAGTCGAGCGCTTCGACCACCCCGTTCGCGCCGACACCCGGCGCCTTGATCGCGCGCGCTTTGTACACACCCGTCGCGATCAGCACCGCGTCATGCTTGCCGCGCAACTGCTCGAGCGTCGCGTCGCGGCCGACCTCGAAGCCCTGGTGGAAGACGATGCCGCCTTCGGCCAGCCGATCGGTGCGGCGCATCACGACTTCCTTCTCCAGCTTGAAGCCGGGGATGCCATAGGTCAGCAGGCCGCCCGGCCGGTCGTGACGGTCGTAGACATGCACGTCATAGCCGAGCTTGCGCAGATACTCGGCGGCGGTGAGTCCCGCGGGACCAGCGCCGATCACGCCGACCGACTGGCCACGCGCGGGGCCGGGGACGAGTGGCTCGACCCAACCTTCTTCCCACGCGGTGTCGGTGATGAACTTCTCGACCGACCCGATCGTCACCGACCCGTGCTGCGAGAATTCGATGACGCAATTTCCCTCGCACAGCCGGTCCTGCGGACAGATGCGGCCGCAGATCTCTGGCATGGTCGAGGTGCTGTTGCTCAGCTCATAGGCTTCACGCAGCCGCCCCTCGGCGGTCAGGCGCAGCCAGTCCGGGATATGGTTGTGGAGCGGACAGTGAACCGAACAGTACGGCACGCCGCATTGCGAGCAGCGCCCGGCCTGCTCCTCGGCGGAGGGTGGCGCATAGCGTTCCGCGATCTCGCGGAAATCCTGCGCGCGCAATTGGGCCTCGCGCTTGGGCGGAAACGCCTGCGCACGGTCGACGAATTTGAGCATGACTTCTTTTGCCATGCTGGCGCCACTGACAGTTTTCGCGAGGGGAGTCACGCGAAAAGGCTACAATAGGTAAGTATTACTTCCCTATTATGAGCCGGCAGTCAAAATATCGACCAATTGTTGAGAATGGTTCGCGATAATAATGGCCGATTCGGCCTTATTTAGTCAGGAGCCAGATCAGCGCCGCGCTTCCGGCTATGATTCGGTACCAGGCGAAGGGCGCGAATCCGTAGCGGCCGACTACTTTCACGAACGCCCGTACCACCAGAAGCGCGACGACGAACGCCGCGCCAAAGCCGATCGCGATCGCGCTCAGATCGTCGAAGCTCAGCAGCTCGCGATCCTTCCACAGCGAATAGGTGGTCGCCGCGAGCATCGTCGGCACCGCAAGGAAGAAGCTGAACTCGGCGGCGGTCTTGCGCTCGACCCCCATCAGCAGCGATCCCATGATGGTCGCGCCCGAGCGGCTGACACCCGGCAGCATCGCGAGGCACTGGACCACGCCGATCGACACCGCGGTGCCTGTCGGGATCGCCTCGACGCGGCTGTAGCGCGCGATCTTCACGATTCGCTCGATCAGCAGGATCAGGATGCCCCCGACGATCAGCGCCACCGCGACGATCACGGGGGTCTGCATCGCCGCGCGGATCGCGTCATAGGCGACCACGCCGATCGCCAGCGCCGGCGCGAAGCCGATCAGGATGTTGCGCACGAACGCCACCGATTGCGGCTCGCCCCGCAACAGGCCGGTGCCGCGATCCCAGAAGGTGCGCCAGTATGCGACCAGCACCGCCAGGATCGCGCCGAACTGGATCGCGATCTTGAAGGTGATCGAGCTGCTGTCGTTGAATCCGAATAGCTCGCCCGCGAGGATCAGGTGCCCGGTCGAGGAGACCGGCAGAAACTCCGTCAGCCCCTCGATGATGCCGAGCAGGATATAGGTCAGCGTGTCACTCATGCCGGATGGCTCCCCTGCCGGGGGTCACCCGGTCTTGCGTGTGCCGGTGGGTGCGGGTTCAGGCGGCTTGATGCGAGCCGGCGAAGCGCCCGTGGCGGCGATATTGCACCAGCCAGCCGGGGGCGACCGCGCCGAGCAGTGTCGGCGCGATACTAAGCTGAGCAAGGCCGTCGTCCGCCGCGACATTGTCGGTCTGCAGCATCAGCCACTGGTCCCAGGTGATCGGCATGCCGGGCAGGAAGCCCAGTGTCGCGATTCCCGCGCCCGCGAAGTCGGGCAGGTCGATCAGCGGCGGGTGGCGGCCGATCGCATCGGAAAGCCGCTGATGAAACTGAGTGAAGGTCATCACCTCCGGCCCGCCCAGCTCCAGCGTCTTGCCGCCGAATCGCTCCGGATCGGCCACGGCCTTGACCGCCGCCGCCGCGACATCGGCGACATAGACCGGCTGCATGCGCATCGCGCCACGCAGCACCGGCACGGCCGGCGCGCGTGCGATCAGCCCGGCGAAGCGGTTCACGAACTGGTCTTCGCGTCCGAAGATGAAGGACGGGCGCAGGATCGTCGCGCCGGGGAAGGCGGCGCGGACTAGCGCCTCGCCCTCGCCCTTGGAGCGGCCATAGTCGGATTGCGCCCCGGCGTCGGCGCCAATCGCAGAGATCTGGACGAAGGCGCTCGCGCCCGCCGCGGCAGCTGCCCTGGCGGCGTTCTCCGCGCCGACGGCGTTCACGGCATCGGCTTCGCGCCCGAACGCGCCGGCAAGGTTCACCACGGCATCCGAACCCGCAAGCGCGCGAGCGAGCGAATCGGGTTTGCGCACGTCACCCGCGACGAACTGGGTCTGGCCCAGACCGCCGAGCGGCTTGAGGAACCAGGCCGAGCGGGGATCGCGCTGAACGATGCGGACGCGTGCGCCCGTTTTGAGCAGCGCCTGCGCGACATAGCGTCCGACGAACCCGCCGCCGCCGATCAACGTCACCAGCCTGTCCTTCATCACGCCCTCGAAAAAACTGTCCGAACGCGTCCCCCATGCCGTGCGAAGGCGTAAAGGGCAACCATATGAAAATCGGTTGCGAGAAGCGGTTGACAGGCCCCCCGGCGGTCCCCTAGAGGCGCCGACCTACCCCGTGCCCAGATGGCGGAATTGGTAGACGCACCAGCTTCAGGTGCTGGCGGTCGCAAGGCCGTGGAGGTTCGAGTCCTCTTCTGGGCACCATTTCTTCTCAAAGCATTGAAAATGCCGGAGGCGTCGACGAGACCGCCTCCGGAGAGCTTTTGCTGCGACAAACTGCCGCTAATACCGCACGGCGAGTTTCGCAGTGGGGCGCATCATTTGAAGGTCGTCCGCTTGCGTCTGCGGGCTATGGCTAAGGCCTTGTCCTGCAACCTCATTCGTGGCTGGAGCGCGCCGCGCTTCATACGCGTCGCGCTCCAGTTC
>DATIGZ010000614.1:0-5090 GCA_035481255.1 Sphingomonas sp.
CGACCCGGCATCGCTGCTGGCCGGTCCCGCCGGACGGCTGTTCGACCGGATGCTCGCCGCGATCGGCCTCGACCGCGATTCCGTATACTTCGCCCCGCTCTGCGCCGCGCGCCCGATCACCGGGTCGGTCCCGCGTGAGGCAGAGGAGCGGCTGGGCGAGCTGGTCCGTCACCACATCGCCCTTACCGCCCCCAAGAAGCTCCTGCTGCTGGGGCAAACGGTGAGTCGTGCGGTTATTGGGGGCGATGGCGGGCTGCAGCGAGGTCGTTTACAATCCGTTAACCAAGAGAATGGACAATCGTTGATGGTCGCGACCTTCCATCCGCGGTTCCTGCTGACCAAACCCGCCGCGAAGGCCGATGCCTGGAAAGACCTGCAGTTGCTTCTTGAGGGGCAGAGCTAAGTGAACCCGCGTATCCTTTTTGCCGCCACCGCCATCGCGCTGACCCTGCCCGCCGTCGCGCACGCCGCCGACGAAAAGGCGGCCGAACGCTTCGAAAAGCGCGAGGACAGCGACGGCGTTCCCTCCCAGCTCGACCGGTCGGAGCGCGAAGCCTATCGCGCCGTCTTCGCCGCGATCCGTGAAGCGCGCTGGGCCGATGCCCAGCTCCGGCTCGACGCGATGCGTCCCGGCCTGCTCCACGCCACCGCGCGCGCTGAACTCTATGTCGCCAAGGGCTCGCCCCGGGTGGAATTGCCGCAATTGGTCGCGCTGCTCAGCGAAGCGCCCGAGCTTCCCCAGGCCGAACAGCTCGCCCGTCTCGCCCGCACGCGCGGTGCGACCGAACTTCCGGCGCTTCCGGTCGCGCAGCGCATGGTTTGGCACAATGCCGCGCCCGCGCGCGTCCGCTACAAATCAACGCCCGCATCGGACGACGCGGCGATGCAGGTCGTTCTGGCGATGCAGCCGCTGATCAAGGGCGATGACGCCGCCGGCGCCGAAACCCTGATCGAGACGCGCGGCCCGGAGCTGTCGCCCGAAGTCCTCACCGAATGGCGCCAGCGCGTCGCGTGGATGTACTACACCACCGGCCGCGACGCCGATGCGCGACGCGTCGCCGCCAAGGCGCAAACCGGCAGCGGCGAATTCGCCCCGCTCGCCGACTGGGTACAGGGCCTCGCCGCGTGGCGGCAAAAGGATTGCGCGACCGCTCAGGCGGCCTTCACCTCGGTCGCTCAGCGCGCCGCCGATATCGAGAAGCGCACTGCCGGCCTCTATTGGGCGTCGCGTGCCGACATGATGTGCGGCCGCCCCGATCTGGTCAGCGCGCGGCTGCGCAACGCCGCGCAGCACGGCGAGACCTTTTACGGTCTGCTCGCTCGGCAGGCGCTGGGGATGAAGGAAGCTCCCGTCCGTCCCGAGAAACTCGTTTCAAGCGACTGGAAGGCGATCGAGAAGCGTCCAAACGTTCGCGTCGCCGCGGCGCTGGTCGAGATCGGCGAGGACAATCTCGCCTCCGACGTGATCCGCTATCAGGCACGCATCGGGGACGCGCGCGAGCATGCCGCGCTCACCCGTCTCGCGGCCCGCCTCGCGCTCCCCGCGACGCAGCTCTGGCTCACCCACAACTGCCCGCCCGGCGCCAGCCCGCTCGAGGAAGCGCGCTACCCCGCGCCCGACTGGACGCCTGACGGCGGTTGGCGGATCGACAAGTCGCTGGTGTTCGCGCACACGCTTCAGGAATCGCGCTTCAATCGCACGGTCGAAAGCCCCGCGGGCGCTTATGGCCTGATGCAGATCAAGAGCGGCGCGGCGATCGACGTCGGTCGCCGCCGCGGCGTCACCATCGGCCGCAGCGACCTGTCGCGCCCCTCAACCAATATGGAAGTCGGCCAGTCCTATATCGAGCAGCTGCGCGACCAGAGCTTCACCGGCGGCCTGCTGCCCAAGGTGATCGCCGCGTACAATGCCGGGCCCACCCCGGTGACCAACTGGAACTACCAGATCCGCGATAACGGCGATCCGTTGCTCTATATCGAGAGCATCCCCTATTGGGAGACGCGCGGCTACGTCATGACCGTGCTGCGCAACTACTGGATGTACGAGAAAAATGACGGCCGCGACAGCGCGAGCCGGGCCGCGATCGCGCAAGGCCTGTGGCCCAAGGTGCCGGGCCGCAATGGCGGCGGGGCGGTCAAGATGCAGGCGACGGTCGCGAGCGTGACGAGCACCACCAGTGCCAATTGACCCCGAAGCCGCGTTCCGCCCGGTGCGGATCGCGGTACTCACCGTCTCCGACACGCGCACGCACGAGAATGACAAATCGGGCGACACGCTGGTCGCGCTGCTCACCGGCGCGGGGCATGAGCTCGCCGACCGCGCGATCGTCAGCGACGATCCCGACCTCATCGTCGGCAAGCTCCACGCCTGGATCGACGACCAGTCGGTAGATTGCGTGATCACCACCGGCGGCACCGGCGTCACCGGCCGCGACGTCACGCCCGAGGCGCTCGAGCGCGTCGCGGACAAGATGATCCCCGGCTTCGGCGAGCTGTTCCGCTTTCTCAGCTACGCCAAGATCGGCACCTCGACGATCCAGTCGCGCGCCACCGCCTGCGTCGCGCGCGGCACCTATATCTTCGCTTTGCCCGGCTCGACCGGCGCTGTCCGCGACGGCTGGGACGGCATCCTCGCCCACCAGCTCGACAGCCGGCACAAGCCCTGCAACTTCGTCGAGCTCATGCCGCGCCTCACCGAGCGTTAGTCACTTCCCCTCCGCCGCGTTCCACGCCGCGACCTTGCTCCGCGCCACCGCCAGCATCGCGTCGAGCGCCGCGCGGTCGTGCACCGCGCCGTTCATGACCACCGCGCGGATCGCGCGCGTCGCGGCGATGTCCTGCAGCGGATTGCGGTCGAGCAGCACCAGATCCGCCGCCATCCCCGGACGGATCGCGCCATAGCGGTCGAGCTTGCCGAACCACGCCGGTCCCGCGCGCGTCGCCGCCGACAGCGCCTGTGCCGGGGTCAGCCCGTATTTCACGAACACCGACAGCTCGTCGTGCAGCCCGATGCCGGGATAGTTGAACGAGTTGAGGAAGCCCGCATCGGTCCCGGCGATGATCGTCACGCCCGCCTTCTGGAGCAGCGGCAGGATCGCGCCCATCCGGTCGATATGCGCGTGGCGCACAGCGATCGCCGCCGCGTCCGCCTGCGCCGCGCGCTGGACGCGCCAGTCATAGGTCTTGCGCAGCTTCGGCCCGATATAAGCGAGATAGGGGTCGTTCTTGTGATCGTCCTGGTCGAGCCAGGCGATGATCCGGCTGCCGTTGAGCGTCGGCGTGACGAACACGCCCTTCGCCGCGAAGTTGCGATAGGCCGCCATCGCGGTCGCGGGATCGAACCCCGCCGCCAGCCGCCGGTTCGCCTCGGCGCGATCGATCCGCCCCGCGGCGAAGTCCGCCGCGATCCGCGCCTCGTCCCTGACCCCCGGCTTGAACGCATAGTCGAGATGCTCGATCGAGCTGATCCCGGCGTCGACCGCCTGCGCCACGGTCAGCGCCATCGGGATATGGCCCGAAGTGCGCATGCCCCGCGCCTTCGCCTGACGCAGCGCGTAGAGGAACAGCTCGGGCTTCAGCGTGCTGTCGGTGATCTTGACGAAATCGACCCGGTCGCGCTGCTGGAGCCGGTCGAGCGCGCGGTCGATATCCGCCTCGCTCCCGGTCTCGATCGTTCCCTTCCACACCGGCGCCAGCCCCTCGATCTTGGCGCCCGAGGTCATCAGATGCGGTCCGAACAATTTGCCCGCCGCGATCTCGCCGCGCCATGCCAGCACCTGCTCGGGCAGGTCGCCCGACGCGTCGCGGATCGTGGTGATGCCGTGCGCGACATAGAGCGGCAGCAGCGCCTTGTTCTCGTCGATCAGTTCGGGGCCGCCGCCGAAATGGACGTGCATGTCCCACAGGCCGGGGATCAGGAAGCGGTTCTTGCCCTCGATCGCGCGGGCAGCACGCCATTCGCGCGCGATCCGCGCGGCCGGACCCACCGCGACGATGTCCTTGCCGCGCAGCACCACCGCCTGTCCTGCAACGGGTCTCGCATGCTCGACATCGATCACGGTGACGTTGCGGATCACCACATCCGCCGCCTGCTGCTTGCCAAGCGCTGGCGCCGAAACCGTGGCCAGCAGAGCGGCCAGTGCCGCGAACAGGGTCTTCATCGCCATTCCTTCCGAGTCGAATGGCGGGCTTCTGCCACGCGCGCGGCCATGCCGCCACGGGTCAACGCGCCTCCAGCAGCCCTTCCAGCATCGCCTTGAACGCGGGGATCGCCCGGCGCGATGTTGCCGCGGGATCGGACGAATTCGCGATCCACATCGCCGCGTCGGTCGACGCGCCGGAGATCATCCGCGCCGCCGCCTCGGCATCAAGGCCGGCGCGGACCACCCCATCAGCCTGCAACAGCTCGATATTCCCACGGATCGAGGCGATGCAAGCGAGCGCCCCCGGCCAATTGGCGGGATCGCCCAGCACCGCGGGACCGTCGCGCAGCATGATGCGCTGGACGTCGGGTTCCAGCGCCAGCTCGATATAGCCGATATTCTCCGCCACCAGCCCGTCCCACCGGCTCGGCGCCGCGGCGGTGATCGCCGCCAGACGTTCGGCCATTTCGGCGTCGATCTGTTCGATCACGGCTTCGAGCAACCCCTGCTTCCCGCCGAAATGATGATAAAGCGCGCCGCGCGTCAGCCCGGCGGCCGCGGTCAGGTCGTCCATCGACGCCTCGGCATAGCCATGTTCGGCGAACGCCGTGCGCGCGGCCGCGATCAGCTTGGCGCGGGTTTCGGCGATCATCTCGGGGCGCGATCTGCGCGACATCTCATCCTCAAAATATTTCAGGAGCCGTGCGTTGACATACGCCGCGTATGTCACCACCTCACTCGCATACGAAGCGTATGTAAGTCGTAAAGACCTGCATTTCCAGTGACGAGAGTAAGCGCCATGTTTTCAGCCTATCGCGAGATCTTCCGGGCACCGGGAACCAAAGGCTTCGCGACCGCGGGCTTCGTCGCGCGCCTGCCGGTCGCCATGGCGCCGATCGGAATCGTCACGATGATGGCGCAATCGGGCAGTGGCTACTGGCTTTCAGG
>DATIGZ010000615.1:0-1596 GCA_035481255.1 Sphingomonas sp.
CGGTGTGCGATGCGGCGCGGACGGGCGCCGACTGGACCATGGCAGCGATCGTCGGCACCGCCGGCCTGAAGCCGGTGATGGCGGCGATCGAAGGCGGCCGCACGGTGGCGCTGGCGAACAAGGAATCGCTGGTGTCGGCGGGCGACGTCGTCATGCGCGCCGTGGCCGAGCGCGGCGCGACATTGCTTCCGGTCGATTCGGAGCACAACGCGATATTTCAGTGCTTTGAAGCCGATAATGCGGACAAGGTCTCAAAGATCATCCTGACGGCGAGCGGCGGGCCGTTTCGCGAGCGGACGCTCGATGAGATGCGCGGTATCACGCCCGAACAGGCGGTGGCGCACCCCAACTGGTCGATGGGAGCCAAGATCAGCGTCGATTCGGCGACGCTGATGAACAAGGGCCTCGAGCTGATCGAGGCGTTCCATTTGTTCCCGGTGGCGGCGGATCAGCTCGATGTGATCGTACATCGCCAGTCGGTGATCCATTCGATGGTCGAATATGCCGACGGGTCGGTGCTGGCGCAGCTCGGCTCACCCGACATGCGCGTACCGATCGCGCATGCGCTGGCCTGGCCGCGGCGGATGGAGACACCGTGCCAAAAGCTCGACCTCGCCCGTATCGGACGGCTCGACTTCGAGGCGCCCGACTATGAGCGATTCCCGTGCCTGAGGCTCGCACGCGAGGCGCTGGCGGCAGGCGGAGCGCGTCCTGCGGTGCTCAATGCGGCGAACGAGGTGGCGGTGGCCGCGTTCCTGGCACGGCGTGTCGGCTTTCTTGAAATTGCCGCAATCGTCTCGGATACGCTTGAGCGCTATGATCCGGTCGCGCCGGAAACGCTCGATCAGCTGCTTGCGATCGACGCGGAAGCGCGGACAATCGCGGGCGAGCGTGTGAAGGACTGCGTCATTTGACCGAGAATCCCGGTTTTCTCCTCTACATTCTCGCATTCCTGCTGGTGATCGGGCCGCTCGTCTTCGTGCATGAGCTGGGACATTATGCCGCCGGGCGTCTGTTCGGGATCAAGGCGGATGCCTTCTCGATCGGCTTTGGGCGTGAGATCGCGGGTTTTACCGACAAGCGCGGGACGCGATGGAAGTTCGGCTGGCTGCCGCTGGGCGGCTACGTCAAGTTCGCCGGCGACATGAACCCGGCGGGCCAGCCCAGCCCCGAGTGGCTGTCGCTTCCGGCCGCCGAGCGGGCGAAGACCTTTCAGGCCAAGCCCGTGTGGCAGCGCGCGATCGTCGTCGCGGCCGGGCCGGTGACCAATTTCCTCGTCGCCATCGCCATTCTGGGCGCCTTTGCCGCGATCTACGGGGAAGCCAAGATTCCGGCGATCGCGGGCAACATTCAGGCGGGGACACCGGCGGCCGCGGCGGGCCTGCAGTCGGGTGACCGGTTCGTTTCGATTGGCGGCCGCGAGGTCGAAACCTTCGACGACATGTACACCTTCACCACGCTGCGCGCCGGGATGAAGGTCCGCATCGACTATGTGCGCGACGGCCAGCCCGGCAGCACCGAGGCGGTGATCGGCCGCGTGGTGCAGAAGGACCGTTTCGGCAACCAGATGAGCCGCGGCATCCTGGGCATCGGCCC
>DATIGZ010000616.1:0-7804 GCA_035481255.1 Sphingomonas sp.
GGCCCAGATGCGTGCGGATGCCGCGCGGGGTCAGCCCGCCGAGCTTGCCGATCGACTGGATCGCTTCCTCGATCTTGTCGTCGCCGACGGTGCCGGTGCCGTGCGTGTCGACATAGAGCGACAGCGGCTTGCTGACGCCGATCGCATAGGCCAGCTGGATCGTGCAGCGCTGGGCAAGGCCCGCCGCGACGATGTTCTTGGCGAGATAGCGGGTGATGTACGCCGCCGAACGGTCGACCTTGGTCGGATCCTTGCCGCTGAATGCGCCGCCGCCATGGGGCGAGGCGCCGCCATAGGTGTCGACGATGATCTTGCGGCCGGTGAGGCCCGCGTCGCCGTCGGGACCGCCGATCTCGAAGCTGCCGGTCGGGTTGATGTGGTACTCCGTCGCGTCGCTGAGCAGCTCGGCGGGGATCACGCTGGCGACCACCGACTTCACATAGGCGTGGAGTTCGGCTTCCTTCTCGCCCTGATCATAGCCCGGGGCGTGCTGGGTCGAGACGACGATCGCGGTCGCGGCGACGGGCTTGCTGCCCTCGTAACGCAGCGTGACCTGGCTCTTCGCGTCCGGCTCGAGGAACGGAGCCGCGCCCGAATGGCGGTCCGCCGCCATCTTCTCGAGGATCTTGTGGCTGTAGTCGAGCGTCGCCGGCATCAGGTCGGGCGTGTCGTTCGCGGCATAGCCGAACATGATGCCCTGATCGCCCGCGCCTTCGTCCTTGTTGCCCGACGCGTCCACGCCCTGCGCGATATGCGCCGACTGAGGGTGCAGGTTGTTCTCGAAGCGCAGCGTCTCCCAGTGGAAGCCCGACTGTTCGTAGCCGATCTTCTTCACGGTATCGCGGACGGCCTTCTCGACCTCTTCCGGCACGCCCGGGGCCCAGTTGCCGGCCTCGTCCATGATGCCCTTGCCGCGGATCTCACCGGCCAGCACGACGAGCTGGGTGGTGGTCAGCGTCTCACAGGCGATGCGCGCCTCCGGATCCTTGGACAGGAACAGATCGACGATCGCGTCGGAGATCTGGTCGGCGACCTTGTCGGGATGGCCCTCGGAAACCGATTCGGACGTGAAGAGATAGCTGGAACGCATGATTTTCCTCGTAATGCTCAGGCCGTTGCCATGCCCGATCTGAAAAGCGGATGATATAAAGCTTTTGTTATATGCGGCGCACTAGCGGGCGAAGCGCCGGATGGCAATCGCGATGGCCAGCAACAGTCCGGCGACCAGCCCCGCCATCCAGTTGCCGATGCGGGCGAACAGGGTCGCCTCCAGCGCACCCGGCATCGGCGCTTCGATCGCCTTCGCCTCGCCCATGCCTGCCGAGGCGACGATCCGCCCCTCGGCATCGATGATCGCGGAGATGCCGGTGGGGGTCGATCGCAGGATGGGCAGCCCCTCCTCGATCGCCCGCATCCGCGCCTGCGCGAGATGCTGGGGCGGACCCCATGCGCCGAACCACGCGTCGTTGGAAGGATTGAACAGGATCGCCGGGCGATTGTCGGGATCGACGGTCTGGCCGGAGAAGATGATCTCGTAGCAGACCTGCATGCCGACCTTGCCGAATCCCGGGACATCCAGCGTCCGCGGGCCTGGTCCCGGCGCATAGTCGACATCGCCCATCACCAGCCGCGACAGGCCCAGCGGCTGGAGGAGCGCGCGCATCGGCAGATACTCGCCATAGGGTACCAGATGCGCCTTGTCGTAGCGGCCACGGATAGTGCCCGCCGCATCGATCGCGAACACCGAATTGCTCGCGGCGTCGAGTTCGGTATCGCCGCCGAACAGCAGCCCGGTGCCGCCGACCAGCGCGACATCCTTCGGTCCCAGCGTCATCGCGATCCGCTGGCGTACCGCGCGCGGATCGTTGCGGCTGTACCATTCGGGCGGGTAGCCGTCCTCGAGCCAGTAGTCGACGGCGCCTTCGGGCCAGACGATCAGCCGCGGAACCGGGCTCCCGGGCAGGATCGTCGCGCGGTCATTGGACAGCGCGGTCAGCGCCGCCATCGACTTTTCGGTGCGGGTGCCGTCTAGCGTCGTCTCCTGCCCGATATTGGGCTGAAGGACGCGGACCAGCGGGATCGGCGGCTGGTTGGCGGGCGGGGTGAATTTGATCTCGATCGTGCCGAGCCACGCGAGCGACGCAAGCGGCACGGCGAGCGCCAGCGGAAAGCGCCAGCGCCGCTCGGTCAGCAGCAACAGCGCGCCGCCTGCGATCACCGCAAGCCCGCCCAGCGCGTAGGTGCCGACCCAAGCGCCAAGCCACGCGATGCCGAGCGTCGGCAGCCAGATCACGCCCAGCGGGTTCCACGGATAGCCGGTGAACATAACGCCGCGCAGATATTCGGTGACGATCCACGCTGCCGCGGCGGCGAGGATGAAGGGCAGATCCGGCCGGGCGCCGAGCTTGCGCCGCCAGTGCGCGAACCGCCACGCCAGCCCCATCGCGATCGCCGGATAGACGGCGAGGTAGAGCGCGAGCAGCACCACCGCGAAATAGCCGAGTACCGGCGGCATCTTGTCCTGATAGGTGAAGGCGTGCTGGATCCAGTTGTTGCCCACGGTGAAATGGCCGAGGCCGAACAGCCAGCCGCGCAACAATGCCTGCCTGAGCGTCGGCGCCTCATGCGTCAGCCGCAACAGGATCGCGACGGCGATCAGCCCGACGACCCACCAGTCGAGCGGGGCGAAGGCGGTGGCGGAAACGGCGCCGGCGGCGAGCGCGATGAGACGAGGGCGGGGCAGCAGCATCGCGCAACGCTATCGGGCCAGAAGGTGACAGATACAAGCACGCGGCGTATTAGTGTGCCACTACAGTTGAGGAACCCGCATGGCCGATCCCGTTATCGTCGATATCCCGCACAAGCTGGGCCGTGAGGCCGCCCGCGCCCGGCTCTCCGGCGGGGTGGGGAAGATCGGAAGCATGTTCCCCGGCGGCGGCACGGTGCAGGAGCGGTGGGAAGGCGACACGCTCCACTTCACCGTCAGCGCGATGGGGCAGACGGTGGCGAGCCGGCTCGACGTGTTCGACGACCGTGTGCATGCCGAGGTCGATCTGCCGCCGATGCTGGCGCTGTTCGCGGGCAAGATTCGCGAGAAGCTGCAGAAGGAAGCGCCCAAGCTGCTCGAATGACGCGACGAGGAGACGTGCCATGACCCGATTGCTCACCGCCCTGCCGCTTGTGTTCGCCGCAGGGTGCTCGGACGACCCGCCCAAGGCACCCGCCGGGACCGAGGTGACGGCGAACGGCGCGATCTCCGCGCCCGCGCCGACGGTGACGGCCAGCACATTGCCCGCGGCGAGCGGGCCGGGCACCGCCTTCGGGCTGACCACTAAGCAGATCGAGGACGCCGATCTGGTCGATACCGCGGGTCAGGATCTGGGCGACGTCCATCGCGTCGAAACCGACGCCTCGGGCAATATCGACGCGGTGATCGTCGAGATCGCCGATACCGACCCCGATCGTTTCGTCCGCCTTCCGCTCACCCGGCTCACCGCGGTGGCCGATGGCGACGACTGGAATCTGCGCGCGGCGACCAGCCGTGCCGAGCTTATCGCGCTGCCGCAGGTCGAGCGCCAGGCGAAGCCGTAGGGGTCGCGGCAGGCTTAGGCGCAGCGCCGGGCGCGCTGACTCGCCAGATGACGTTGCCGACATCGTCCGCGACCAGCAGCGCGCCGGTCCTGTCCGCGGTCACGCCGACCGGACGTCCCATCGCCTTGCCATCCGCATTGAGGAAGCCGGTGAGGATATCGACCGGCTTGGCGCCCTCGGTGGGCAGGCCACGCGCGCCGAACGGCACGTAAACGACCTTGTATCCGCTTGCGGGCACGCGGTTCCACGAGCCGTGAAGGCCGACGAACGCGCCGTTCAGATAGTTCGGGCCAAGCTGAAGGTCCTGCGCGAAGGTGAGACCGAGCGGCGCGGTATGGGCGCCCAGCGCATAGTCCGGCCGTGCGGTATATTCGCGCAGGTCCGGGCGGCCGGGCCGCACGCGCTTGTCCTCATACCCGCCCCAATAATGCCAGGGCCAGCCATAGAAGCTGCCGAAATCGACCTGCGTCAGATAGTCGGGCGGCATGTCCGAGCCCATCATGTCGCGCTCGTTGACCACCGTCCAAAGCCGCTTGGTGTCGGGATGAAGCGCCAGCCCCACCGGGTTGCGAAGGCCCGAGGCGAAGATGGTCGCACGCTTTGTCTTCGGATCGACAGAGAGGATCGCAGCGCGGTTCTTCTCGGCCTCGATCCCCTTGTCGGCGATGTTGGTTTCCGACCCGACGCCGACATAGAGCGTGTTGCCGTCGTCGCTGGCGATCACGCTGCGGGTCCAGTGACCGCCGCCGGGCAGGTCGACGACCTTTTCGCCTTTGGCCGTGATCTTGGTTTCGCCCACCTTGAAGGGGAAGCGGATCAGTGCGTTGTGGTTGCCGACGTAAAGCGTCTCACCGACCAGCACCATTCCGAAGGGCGATTCGAGGCCGTTACCCGCGCTGAGCAAGGTTGAGCGAACTTCCGCCACGCCATCACCATCGGCATCGCGCAGCAGCGTGATGCGGTTGGCCGAGGGGACCCCGGCACCCGCGCGGCCCATCAGCCACTTCATCACCTTGTTAGTGATCCCGCCACTGTCGCGCGGCGGCGAATTGCTCTCGGCGACCAGTACGTCGCCATTGGGCAGGCGATAGAGCCAGCGCGGATGATCGAGCCCACGGGCAAAGGCGTTGACCGCAAGCCCGGCGGCGGCGCTGGGCTTGGCGCCCTCGGGCCAGCCGACCGCATCGGCGATCTTGACCGTCGGCAGGGTCTGGTCACGCGGCGCGCTGATCTTGGGGCGCGCGCCCGTCACGGCATCGGCGTCGAGCCGCGCGACGTCGGGCCGGCTGAGCCACCAGTAAAGGCCGCCGAAGACGAGGATCAGCCCGCCGACAATGATCAGGATCTTGCGCAACCGGGTCATTCCACGGGCTCCTCGCTTACCGCCGGCGGGTGGAGGCGGACGCGGCGGACACGCGTCGCGTCCGCCTCCAGCACCTCCAGCGTCCAGCCGCTGGGATGGTTCAGGCACTCACCGGCCTGCGGCACATGCCCGGCCAGAATGAAGGCGAGGCCACCCAGCGTCTCGATATCCTCTTCGACTTCGCCCAGCCGCGGGTCGATCGCCGCGGCGACATCCTCCAATTCGGCGCGGGCGTCGGCATCCCAGCCGCCATCGTCGAGCGGCACGAACAGCGCCTCGGGCGCGTCGTCATGCTCGTCGTCGATCTCGCCGACGATCTCTTCGACCAGATCCTCGATCGTGATCAGGCCTTCTGTCCCCGAATATTCGTCGAGCACGATGGCGAGGTGGGTGCGGCTGGCCTGCATCTGGGCGAGCAGGTCGAGCGTTCCCATCGATTGCGGGACATAGAGCGGCTGACGCATCAGACTGGTGATCTTGGACGGCGGGCCGGCGCCGGCGGCAAGCGTCGCGAACACGTCCTTGATGTGGATCATGCCCACCACGCGGTCGAGCTTCTCGCGATAGACGGGGAGGCGGCTGTGGCCGGCCTCGGCAAAGAGCTGGACCAGCTCGGCGAAGCTGGTCTTCTCCTCGACCGCGATGATATCGGCGCGCGGCACGCCGACGTCGCCCGCGTCGCGCTCGCCGAAATGGAGCAGGTTACGCAGCATCTTGCGCTCAAGCGGGGAAAGGTCGCCCTTCTTCGCGGGCTTGCCTTCGCCGTCTTCCTCGACTTCGTCGATCGCATCCTCGATGCGCTCGCGCAGCGTTTCGTTATGGTCTTCGCCGAACAGCAGGGTGCGCAGGCCGCGCCATATTCCGCCCTCGCTGCTACTGTCTCCGTTCCCGTTGCTACTGGGGCCGTCCGCCATCTTGGGGTTCAATCCTCGCGTACCAGATAAGGGTCGGGGATCCCCAAAGTTTCGAGCGCGGCGCGCTCCATCGATTCCATCGCCTCGGCTTCGGAATCCCCCTGATGATCATAGCCTAGCAAATGCAGCACCCCGTGGACAATCAGGTGCGTGGCATGCTGCTGAACCGTGAAGCCTTTTTCCGCCGCTTCCGCCGCGCAGACGCCGTGGGCCAGGACGATATCGCCCAGAATCACCTCGCCATCGTCGCTGTTCTGGGTCAGTGCCTCAATCAGGTCCGGTTCGATCATCGGGAAGGACAGGACGTTGGTCGGCTTGTCCTTCTGCCGATACTGGCTGTTGAGCTGATGCACCTCGGCGTCGTCGGTCAGGCGCACCGCGATCTCGATCACCGCGTCGGCCTCTACCAGCTCGCCGAACGGGGTCTGCGCGACCGCGGCTTCCGCCGCCTGAGCGCCAATGGCGTCCCAGTCGAGGTCGGGCCAGCCCGCTTCGCGCTGGACGGCGACATCAAGCATCGGCGCGGCCTTCGCCCTCATAGGCGTCGACGATACGGCCGACGATCGGGTGGCGGACCACGTCGCCGATGCCGAAGCGAATCATCGCCAGCCCCTCGATCCCCTCGAGCTTGTTGACCGCATCGTTGAGGCCGCTGGCCGAGGGACCGCCCGGAAGGTCGGTCTGCTTGGGATCACCGCACACCACCATCCGGCTGTTCTGGCCGAAGCGGGTGAGGAACATCTTCATCTGCATCGGCGTGGTGTTCTGCGCCTCGTCGAGGATGACGAAGGCGTCGGCGAGCGTGCGGCCGCGCATGAAGGCGATCGGCGCTATCTCGATCTCGCCGCTGGCGATGCGCCGCTCGACCTGCTCGGCGGGGAGGCAGTCGTAGAGCGCGTCGTAGAGCGGACGAAGGTACGGATCGACCTTGTCCTTCATGTCGCCGGGCAGGAAGCCCAGCCGCTCGCCCGCCTCGACCGCGGGGCGCGACAGGATCAGGCGCTTGACCGATCCGGTGATGAGCTGCGCCACCGCCTGCGCGACCGCGAGATAGGTCTTGCCGGTGCCCGCCGGCCCGAGCGCGAAGATGATGTCATTGGAGACCAGCGCGCGCATATAGGCGGTCTGGGTCAGCGAACGCGGCACGATCGTCTTGTTGCGCGTGCGGATCATGATCGGCGGGGCGGCGCCCTCGTCATTCTCGGCGCGGATGATGCCGGTGAAGGTCGGCTCGCTCGACATCGCGATCACCGCGTCGATAAGGCCGGTGTCGATATCCTCGCCGCGGATGACGCGGCTGTGCAGCTCGGTCAGCACCTCGCGGGCATGCGCGACGGCTTCGGCGCTGCCCTCGATCACCACGCGCTGGCCGCGGGCGTGGATATAGACGCCCAGCCGCTCCTCGAGCGCGAGGATGTTGCTGTCATACTCGCCGAACAGCTGCGGGAGCAGTTGCGGCCGGTCGAACGTCACCTCGACGCGCGAGCGCTGGCCTTGCTGGGCGGGGACGGGTTTGCGGCTCATGCGGTCCTTTCGAGCGTTGAAAAGTCACAAACGTCACGCTCCCATCGCGCGGGAGCATGACGGCCGGTTGACGAAGTTGACACATTCGCGGGGTTTTCGCGCGAAATTGACAAGCGGCTGTCGGGAGCCAAACCGGGGTACAGCGCGGAGGTTCCGTTACGCATGTCGTGCGCCGGAGGATGGCAGAGCCGGGCGCTGTAGGACAGGGCAAAATCGCCCGCGGACGCATTGGTCCGCGGGTGACGCAGTTGGGCAACAGTCAGAGCGGAAGGAGCGGGCGTCCGGCCACCGCCTGAAGGAAGAGGGCGAGGGTGAGCGCGGCATAGACCGCGCCGCCGCCGAGTATCGCGGTCCAGCGCGGCGCGGCGGGAAGCGCGGCCACGGCGGCGGCAACCAGCGGGATCGCCTGTTC
>DATIGZ010000617.1:0-22685 GCA_035481255.1 Sphingomonas sp.
GCAACGCCCAGCCGGTCTCGTTCGACAGCTCCCCGATCATCACCTCGACAAGGGCGACCAGCCTCTCCTCCCCCGTCAACGCCGCGTCGAAGGTCCAGGGCGGGTAAGCGAAACATAATGACGCGGTCAGCAGCGCGGTCTTGTCCTGCCAGCGCAGATACAGCGTAGCCTTGGAGACATCGGCACGCTGGGCAGCTTTCTCGATCGAGAAATCAACCCAGCCCGTCTTGCCGAACACGCGCAGGGCGCCGATCAAAATCCGGGCATCGATCGCGGCGCTGCGAGGGCGGCCGCGGCGAGGCATCAGCGGAAGCTACCACGCCACGCCGCTCCTGACAGCGCCGCGACGGTCATTTCAGCCCGCCACCCAGCGCGATGTAGAGCGAGACGCCATTCTGAAGCTCGGCGGCGCGCAACGCCAGCAACTGCTGCTCGGCGGCGAACAGGTTGCGCTCGGCGTCGAGCACCTCGAGATAGATCGCTACGCCGTTTTCGTAACGCTTGCGAGCGGTGTCGGCGAGACGGCGCTGGGTGGCCACCGCACGTTCCTGCGCCGCGATCTGGTCGGCATAGGTGCGCCGGCCCGCCAGCGCGTCGGCGACCTCGCGGAACGCCTCCTGCACCGCCTTGCCATAGGCCGCGGTCAGCTCGCCCGCCCGCGCTTTGCTGACCGCGAGCTGCGCCTCGCGCTTGCCCCAGTCGAAGATCGGCAGGTTGAGCGCTCCGCCGAACGACCAGCTTTGGAACGGCCCCTTGAACAGGTCGCCGAGTTCGGTCGACGCCCAGCCGAAATTGCCCGTGAGCGAGATGTTGGGGAAGAAGGCCGCGCGCGCGGCGCCGATATCCGCATTGGCGGCGCGCAATTGCTGCTCGGCCGCGAGGATATCGGGTCGATTGGCCAGCAACGCCGACGGAAGCCCGGCGTCGATGTCGCGGAACTGCCCCGAGCTGGTGATCGGATTTCCGGCCGGGAGCTCGCCATCAACCGGGCCGCCGACCAGCACGGCGAGCAGATTGACCGCCTGCGCGCGTGTGCGTTCGAGCTCAGCCTTCTCGGTTTCGACCTGGGTCACCAGCAAAGCCGCCTGATCGTAATCGACGGTGGAGGTGACGCCGGCCTCCAGCCGCCGCCGGGCGATACGCAGCCCTTCGCGGCGGCTGGCGACACTGCGCTCGGCGAGGACGATACGCTCCTCGGCCGAACGAACGGTCAGGTAGGTCGCGGCGACCTGCCCGATCAGCGACAGGCGGAAGGCGCGCTCCGCCTCGACGGTGGAAAGATAGCGCGCACGCGCCGCGTCGCTCATGTTGCGGACGCGCCCCCAGAAATCGAGCTCGAACGCCGGGACCGCGACGCCCACACTGAACTGATCGATCGTCACCGACCCGGCTCCGCTGCCCGGCGCGATCGCATTGAGCGGCATCCGGCTGCGCGATGCGCCGCCCTGTCCGCCAAGCTCGGGCAGACGGCCAGCGTCGGTGATCCGGTATTGCGCGCGGGCCTGTTCGATCCGGGCCACCGCCTGTGCGAGATCCTGGTTGCGGGTCAGGGCCGAGTCGATCAGCGCCCGGAGCCGCGCATCGCCGAAGAACTCGCCCCAGCCAATGTCGGTGGCGAGGCGCGACCCCTCCTGCGCGGCGGGGAAGCTCGCCGCGATCGGCGCGGGAGGCTGGCGGTATTGCGGCGCGAAGTTGCACGCCGAGAGCGCGCACGCGGTGCCGAGGATGACGAGCTTACGCATGGGGGGTCTCCGCGCCGCGAGCGGCTTCGTCGGCCTCCTCGCGCGCATCATCGGCTTCGTGGTTGTTGTCGCGCGCGAGCCAGCGGCGCGCGGCGAGATAGAAGACCGGGGTGAAGAAGATGCCGAAGATCGTGGCGGCGATCATGCCGCCCATCACCCCGGTGCCCACCGCCTGACGGCTGGCCGCGCCCGCGCCCGAGGCGATGACGAGCGGCACCATGCCGAGGATGAAGGCTAGGCTGGTCATCAGGATCGGACGCAGACGCTGCCGAGCGGCCTCCATCGTCGCCTCGACCACCCCGGCCTTCTTCTGCTCGATCGCGAACTCGACGATCAGGATCGCGTTCTTGGCGGCAAGGCCGATGATCGTGATGAGGCCGACGTTGAAATAGACGTCCGCCGACAGCCCGCGGGCGAAGGTGAAGGCCACCGCGCCGAGCACGCCGAACGGCACCACCAGCAGCACGGCGAGCGGGATCGCCCAGCTTTCATACAGCGCGGCCAGCAGCAGGAAGACGACGAGCAGCGACAGCGCGAGCAGCAAGCCAACCTGACCGCCGGCTTCCTTTTCCTCACGCGCGACGCCGGTCCATTCGAAGGCGTTGTCACCCTTCAGCACCTCCGCCGCGATGCGCTCCATTTCGGCAAGCGCCGCGCCGCTCGACTGGCCGGGCGCAGCCTGTCCAGAGATCGTCATCGAGGCATAGCCGTTATAACGCTCGAGCTGTTGCGGCCCGTCGGTCCAGCGCACCCGCGTGAAGGCGGAGAAGGGCACCATCTGTCCCTGATCGTTGCGCACCCGCAGCGCCAGCACGTCCTCCGGCGTCATGCGCTGTTCGGCCGCGGCTTGCAGATAGACGCGCAGCACGCTGCCTTCGCGGACGAAGTCGTTGGCGTAGGCCGAGCCGAACGAGATCGACAGCGTCGCGTTGACGTTGGCGATCGACAGGCCGAGCGCGCGCGCCTGAACCCGGTCGATATCGACATAGAGCTGCGGCGTGTTGGGCTGCCCCTCGGGCCGCACGCCGGCGAGCAACTTGCTCTGCATCGCCCTGGCGAGGATCGCGTCGCGCGCCTGGGTCAGCGCCTCGCGGTCGCCCGCGCGGTTCTGGAGCTTCATCGAGAAGCCGGTGGCGTTGCCGAGCGCGGGGATCGGCGGCGGCGTGATCGCGAAGACGTTCGCTTCGGGAATGCCTTGGGTGAATCCCATGATCTTGCCCGCCATCGCCGCGGCGGAATTGGCGAAGCCGGGGCGTTCGTCCCAGGGCTTCAGGCGCTGGATGACCATGCCCGCGCTCTGGCCCTGGCCGAAGAAGTTGAACCCGAGCACAGCGACGGTGAGTTCGGTCTGCGGCTGATCGAGCGCGAAACGCTCGACCTTGCGCATCGCCACGTCGGTGCGCTGCGACGTCGCGGCAGGCGGCGCATCGACGTTGATCATCACATAGCCCTGATCCTCATTGGGCAGGAAGCCGCCGGGGACGCGGGTGAAGAGCAACGCGGTGATCCCGACCATCGCCACGAACACGGCAAGCCAGCGCAGCGGGCGGCCGAGCATCTTGCCAACCGAGCCGGTGTAGCGATCGGTCGCGCGGCCGAACCGGTCGTTGAACCAGTTGAAGAAGCGCTGCGGCCAGCCGCGGATGCCGGCACGCGGCACGACATTGTGGTGGCCGTCCGCGCCATGCGCCTGACCCGGCTTGAGCAGCGCGCCGCACAGCGCCGGAGTCAAAGTGAGCGCGAGCAGCGCCGAGAACAGGATCGAGATGGCGAGCGTCACCGAGAACTGGCGGTAGATGCCGCCGGTCGATCCGGGGAAGAACGCCATCGGCACGAAAACCGCAGCCAGCACCAGCGTGATGCCGATGATCGCATTGGTGATCTGGCCCATCGCCTTGACCGTCGCGCGGCGCGGAGAGAGGCCTTCCTCGGCCATGATGCGTTCGACATTCTCGACCACCACGATCGCGTCGTCGACGAGGATACCGATCGCCACCACCATCGCGAACAGCGACAGGGTGTTGATCGAATAGCCGAACAGCCACAGGCCAAGACACGCGCCCAGCAGCGCGATCGGCACGACGATCGTCGGGATCAGCGTCGCGCGCCAGTTCTGCAGGAACAGGAACATGACGAGGAAGACGAGGATCATCGCCTCGACCAATGTCTGCACGACGCTGTCGATCGAGGCGTTGATGAACGGCGTCGAGTCGAACGGGACCGACCACGCCATGTCGGGCGGGAAGGTTTCCGCAAGCTCGGCCATGCGCGCGTTGACGGCATCGACCGTCGCGACCGCGTTGGCGCCCGACGTCATCTGAATCGCCATCATCGCCGCGGGCTTGCCGTTGAGGCGAGAGGAGAAATTGTAGCTGTCCGCGCCAAGCTCGACCCGCGCGACGTCGCCCAGCCGCACGGTCGAGCCGTCGGGGTTGGAGCGCACGATGATCTGGCGGAACTGTTCGGGGCTGGAGAAGCGGTTCTGAGTGACGATCCGCGCGTTGAACTCGGTCCCCTTGGCGATCGGCTGATCGCCAAGGCCGCCGCCCGCGGTCTGGCCGTTCTGCTCCTGCACCGCGGCCAGCGCTTCGGACGGCGAGAGATTGTACCCGGCGAGCTTTTCGGGGTCGAGCCAGATGCGCATCGCATAGGGCGATGCGAACAGCTGAACGTCGCCCACGCCTTCGATCCGGCGCAGCTCGTCGATGATGTTGTTGTTGGCGTAGTTGCCGATCTCGAGGATCGGCGTGCTGCCGCTCTTCGAGGTCAGCGCGACCATCGCGAGGAAACCTGAAGCGGCTTCACGCACCTGAACGCCGAGACGGCGGACCTCCTCGGGCAAGCGCGTCTCGACCCGGCCGATGCGATCCTGCACCTGCGTGCGGGCGACATCCATGTCGGTGCCGGATTCGAACGTGACGGTGACCTGAGCCGAACCGTTCGCCCGGCTGGTCGAGCTCATATAGAGGAGCTTTTCGACGCCGTTCAGCTCCTTCTCGATCACCGATGTGACGTTGCGGTCCATCGTGTCGGCATCGGCGCCGGGATATTGGAACGACAGGTTGAGCGAAGGCGGGGCGACGCTGGGATATTGCTCGACCGGCAGATTGATCAGGCCGATCGCGCCGGCGAGCGCGATGAACAGGGCGATCACCCAGGCGAAGACCGGGTGGTAAACGAAGAATCGGTTCATGGGTCGCGCCTGCTCACTTCGTTGCCGGGGCGGCGGGCCGGGCTTGCACCTTCTGGCCCGCCTGCACCTTCTGCCAGCCGTCGACGATCACGCGCTCGCCGGCCTTGAGGCCGGTGCGGATCACCCAACGCCCGCCGGTCTGACCGCCCAGCGTGACGGCACGAAACTGAACGACGCCGTCGCCGCCGACGACGGCAACGCGGGCTTCTTCATTGCTGATCTGCACGGCGCGTTGCGGAACGGCGATGCCGTTGCCGACCGTTCCCGCGGTGACGCGACCGCGCACGAACTGGCCGGGAAGCAGCGCGCGCCGCGGATTGACGAATGTCGCGCGCAGCGTCTGGCTGCCGGTCGAGGGGTTTACGCTCTGGTCGGCGAAATCGATATGTCCGACCGGGCCGTATTCGCTGCCGTCCTCGAGGATCAGGCGAACCTCGACCCGCGGCAGCGCGGGCAGATCGACCTTTCCCGAACGCGCCTCGGCCAGAAGGTGCTGAAGTTCCGAGCTCGACTGGGTGAACACGGCGTAGACCGGCTCCATCTGCTCGATCGTGGTGAGCAGGGTGGCGCTCGCCGCGCTCGCCAGCGCGCCTTCGGTCACCTGCGCGCGCCCGACGCGGCCGCTGATCGGTGCGCGCACCAGCGTGTAGCCGAGTTCGAGCTGGGCGCGGGCCAGCGTCGCGCGCGCATCGGCGACCCCGGCGTCCGCCTGACGCAGCGCGGAACGGGCATTGTCATATTCGAGCGCGCTCACCGCGCGGTCGCTGACCAAAGGCTGATAGCGCTGGAGAATCGCGGCGGCATTCTCGCGCGCCGCTTGCGCACGCTGAAGCGCGGCCTGCGCCTGCTGCACCTGCGCCTGCTTGTCGCGCGGGTCGATCTGGAACAGCGGCGTGCCTTCGCGCACGTCGGTCCCTTCCTGATAGAGGCGGCGGCTGATGATACCGTCGGTCCGCGCGCGCACTTCGGCCGAGCGCACAGCTTCGATACGGCCCGGCAGTTCGACGATGTTGGGTACGCTGCCCGCCGTCACCATCACCACGTCCACCACCGGCGGCGGCGGGGCCTGCGGCGCGGGCTGGCTGCATCCGGCGATCAGCAGAAGCGCGGGGAGCGCAGCCCCGGTCAAGGCACCGGGAATGCGGGAAAAAGTGGAAGGCACGCGAATCTCCAGAATCGACACTCAGCGGTGCCTTTATCTCGCAAACGCGAAAAAGCAACTGGCCAGTGTCTTTTTCTGTTGCTACGCCGAATGCGTGGAGAGGGAACAGAAACGTCCGGGGCGGCCGACCCGCGAGCAGGCGGCGGAGATCGCCGACCTGGTGCTCGACAACGCCCGTGCGGTCTTTTGCGAGCAGGGGTTCACCGGCGCATCGATGGACGAGATCGCCGCGGCGAGCGGGGTCACCAAACACACCATCTATCGCCGCTATCCGAGCAAGCTCGCACTGGTCGATGCGGTGGTCGAGCGCGATCTGGCGCAGCTTACTGCGACGATTGCCGGGGCGGTCGGCGATGCCGATCCGGTGACCGCGTTGCGCGAGACGGCATGGCGCTATTTCAGCTTCAGCGTCGAGCCGGAGAACGCCAGCTTCACGAGCTTCCTGTTCGCGGAGGCGGCCTATTCAGCCGAGATGCGGCAAAATCTAAGCCGCTGGAACCAGCTCTATCTGGCGCCGATGATCGCGCATGTCGAAGCCGCGCAGCGCATCGGCCGCATTGCCTCAGGGTCGTCGCAGCGGCTTTGCCTGCTACTTGCCGATCTGATCGGCAGCGCCGGCCGCCTGCTCCGGATCGGGCAGGAGGATATCTTTGCCGGAAAGTCCGCCGAGGCCTTCTTCGAGGAACGCTGGGAGATCTTCCTGCACGCCGCCCGAACGGGTCTCCGCTGAAGGCGGCGCGCCGCCCGCCTAAGGGGATTTGGCGAGTTCGAGGATGTGGACGACCGGTCCTCCCCGGCTTCCAGGACGAGGATGGATGACGGCCCGCAGATGCCCGCCCGCAGCGATCCTGCGATAGGCATCGAGCTGCGCGGGAAAACGCGGGTCCGCGCGATAGACCGCTTCATGCGTGAAGATCGCATAGTCGGCGCGACAGCTCTCCAGCCGGGAGGGCTCGACATGACCAAGATCGACCACGGCCCGCCCCACACGCTGAGTCTCGATACTGGCATAGGAGATACGCCCGGCCAGCAACGCGGCGGCATCGACGCAGCCCGCCGCGCCCAGCGGAAAGCGTACCTGCCACCCGTCCTGCAACAGATCGAGCGCGGCATGCTCGACCATGATCGTACTGCCGCGCGGCGCGTTGGCCCTGATCCAGTCCGTCGCGGCCTGCCGCGTATCGCCCGCACGCTCGGCCTTCATCGCGAAGGTGACCACCGCCATCGGCGTCAGCAGCAATGCGGTGGCCACGAATTCGAAGCAGCGCAGCGACCGCCCGAGCCGCGTCCGTAGCCAGCTTCCCAAGAAACAGATCGCCGCTCCCGCCGCCAGTGCGAGGAACGGCAACAGCGGGACGATCCAGCGTTCCCAAACCAGCGATTGCGCGCAGGTCACCAGCATGAACGCCACGGCACCCGGCAGGATCGCGATCCGTGCGCGCCGGTCCCGCAACGCCAGGACGCAACCGGCCGCGACCGCAGCGAGTCCGGCCGCACCGAACGAGCCGAGCAACGGGCCGCGCAGATACCAGCCGAGATTGGCGAGGAAGCCGCCGCCGGTCGCGCCGGGATGCGCGGGACGCGCCTCTCCGGCCAGATTCTGGATCACGGTCGTATAGTCGAACAGCAGGAAGGGCGAGGCGACGAACAGCGCTGCCGCCGCGGCGGCGCCGACGATGGCCGGGTTGCATACCCTGCCCCAGCCCCTGCCGCTCGTCAGCGCGGCGGCAAGCGGACCGAGCGCGAACAACGCGGCCGGCCATTTGGTCGCGACGCCAAGGCCGAGGAAGATGCCAGCGAGCACATGGTCGCGCCCGCGACCGCGCTCGAGAATGTCGACCGCCGCCAGAGCCGCGAGGAGGATGAAGACGGTCGCCTGCACGTCGGTACGGATGAGTTGCGAATAGGCGACATGCACCGAATTCACCGCGAGTAGCGCCGCCGCGGCCAGCCCGACGCGCGGTCCGCCCAGCCGCTTACCGAGCCGGAAGGTCAACCAGACGCACAGCACCCCGCACACGACGAAGAATAGACGCGCAGACAGGAACAGGACCGAAGGATCGGCATAGGCCGCGGCGACGAAGGCGTCGGTGTCGGCAAAACGCCCGCTCGCGATACCCGCCAGTGCGACGACCACCATGACCAGCGCGATCGCGTAGAAGGTCAGCGTGGCCGGATGACCGAACCAGCCGGGATTGGGATCGCCGCTGCGCAGCATGTCGAGCGCGGTCATCATGAACAGCGGCTCATCCGGGTCGTTGAGCGCGGGCAGGCCGAACGCGGCGCCATGGATGCGCAGCGCAGCCGCGGCGAGAAGGATGACCAGGATCGCGGCACGTTCGGTCCAGCGATCGCGGTTACGGGGTGGGAGGTTCGGGTCCGTCATGGTGTCGAATGCCATGACGTGGAGTGACGATGCGAACCGTAATCCTGGCCGGCGGTCTTGGTACCCGGCTCGGCGAAGAGACGGCCGTCCGGCCCAAGCCGATGGTCGAAATCGGCGGGATGCCGATCCTATGGCACATCATGAAAATCTATTCCGCCGCCGGGTTCAACGACTTCGTGATCTGCCTTGGCTATAAGGGCTATCTGATCAAGGAGTTCTTCGCGAACTACTTCCTCCACACCTCCGACGTGACGATCGACCTGCGCGGCGGCAACGGGATGGAGGTGCATCACGCGCGCAGCGAGCCGTGGCGGATTACGCTGGTGGAGACCGGCGCTACGACGATGACGGGCGGGCGGCTGGGCGCGATCCGGCCCTATCTGGAGGATGGAGAGCCGTTCTGCTTCACCTATGGCGATGGCGTCGCGGACATCGACATCGCCGATCTGGTGGCCTTCCACAAATCGCACGGGCTGCGCGCGACGATCACCTCGGTCTCTCCGCCGGGGCGGTTCGGCGCGCTGGAGTTCAGCGGCCAGCACGTCACTGACTTCAAGGAAAAGCCGGTCGGCGGCGGCGGGCAGATCAACGGCGGCTTCTTCGTCGCCGACCCCTCTGTCCTCGATCTGATCGACGGGCCGGACACGGTGTGGGAACAGCGCCCGCTGGAGACGCTGGCGCGCGGCGGCGAGTTGATGGGCTATCGCCACGACGCCTTTTGGCAGCCGATGGATACGCTGCGCGACAAGCTCTATCTTGAGGAGCTGTGGAACGGCGGAAATGCGCCGTGGAAACGGTGGTGAACGGGTGGCGCGGGCGCCGGGTGCTGGTCACCGGGCATACCGGATTCAAGGGCAGCTGGCTGAGCCTGTGGCTGCACTCGATGGGCGCGGAAGTGACCGGTCTGGCGCTTCCCGCGCCGACCGAACCGAGCCTGTTCGAGCAGGCGCGGATCGACGATCTGGTGGACCATGTCGAAGCCGATGTTCGCGATTACGCTTTGGTACATTCAACTTTCGCCAGAGCGAAGCCGGAGCTTGTCTTCCACCTTGCCGCTCAGCCGCTGGTGCGCCTGTCCTATTCCGACCCTGTGAGTACATATGCCACCAATGTGATGGGTACCGTGCATATCCTCGAGGCCGCGCGGCAGACCGGCGGGGTCGCGGGTATCGTCTGCGTCACCAGCGACAAATGCTACGCCAACCGCGAATGGGTCTGGCCCTATCGCGAGAGCGACCCGATGGGCGGGCATGACCCGTACAGCAGCAGCAAGGGCTGCGCCGAGCTGGCCGCGGCATCGTGGCGCAGCTCGTTTTTCGAGAACGACGGCCCCGCCCTCGCCACGGTGCGCGCGGGCAATGTCATCGGCGGCGGCGACTGGGCGGCGGACCGGCTAATCCCCGACCTGATCCGCGCGTTCGAGGCGGGCACCGCACCGCTGATCCGCGCGCCCGATGCCGTGCGGCCCTGGCAGCATGTGCTGGAGGCGCTGGGCGGCTATATCGCCATCGCCGAGCGACTGATGGCGGGTGACCGTGGCTTTGCCGATGCGTGGAATTTCGGCCCGTCGGACGAGGATGCGCGGCCGGTCGGCTGGATCGTCGAGCGGATGCGCGCGGCATGGGGCGACGGCGACGCGCCGCTGCTCGACAGCGGGCCGCGCCCGCACGAGGCGGGACTGCTGCGGCTCGACAGTTCCAAGGCGCGCGCGGCGCTTGGCTGGCGCCCCGCCCTTACGCTCGACCGCGCGCTGGAGTGGATCGTCGACTGGCACAAGGCGGTGGGTTCGGGTGCCGACGCGCGCGCCGTCACCCTCGCCCAGATCGCCGATTATTCCGCGGCCTGGGGTTCGGGCGAGCGGGTCGCGGCCTGAAGCGCTTCCCTCTCGTCCCCGTCATTCCCGCGAAGGCGGGTATCCCTTGCCCTGCCAGTGTCCCCTCCGTCACGCTACGCGGGCCACCTCCTCCTGGCGGGGGAGGGTTGCTTCCGAGCGCGCGGCCTGAACCGGCGCGGTCGCCAATGTCAGGATATTGCCGAGCTTGAGGCCGACCGGGACCGGGGGCAGCGGCACGCGCCTGACCCGGATCCCCGCCGCCCACGCCGCCTGCCGCGCGAGGAAGTCGAGCGGGAAGACGTTGCGGCTGCCCTCGACCACGACATCGTCGAACCCGACGCGGCCGAGCAGCGCCCTCATCGTCGCGGGATTGTAGAGTTCGGGATGCTGCAGGCAGAAGGGCGGCCAGCGCGTGCCCATCACGCGCCGCAGCAGCGAGCTTTCGTCATGGGTGACGATCATCAGCATGCCGCCGGGGCGCAGCTTGGCGCGGATCTGTGTGAGCATCGTCAGCGGATCGAGCAGGTGATCGAGCACATGTACCATCACCGCGAGGCCGACCGTGCCGTCGGGAACCGACGAGAGATCGTCCATGCCGGTCGAGAGCCGCGCCGCGCTCCTGCCCGCGGCGTCGCGCAGCCGGTCATGGATCGCGAGGTTCGGTTCGAATAGCCAGAAGCGGTCGAACCCGCCATGCAGGGAAGCTTCGCTCACGATATGGCCGACATCGGGGCCGATCTCGAGATAGCCGCCGCCGGGAAAGCCCTGCGCCGCCGCCCGCGCGAAATAGCCGCGCTGCGTGGCGACGATCGCTTCATCGCCCACCGCATCCATGTTCGGCGCCATGCGGGCATAGAGTTCGGCGAGTTGATCGGGCGTGAAGAAGACCGGGCTGTAGAGCAGCCCGCAGCCCCGGCAGCGGTGATAGCTGAAGAAGCATTTCTGCTTGAACAGCCCCGCCCAGAATGGCCGAAGCGCATCGGGTGTCATCGTTTCGGCGGTCTTGCCCGCGCGCACTTCGCGGCGCGCGTCGGAAGATCCGCAGGCGGGGCATTCGCGAAGGAGGAATTGGGTCATCGGGGTCTCTCCGCGGTGCGGAAGGTAACGCGGCTGTGCCAGAACCAGCTCGTCACGATGATGACGAGCGCAAAGCCGAGCTGGGCGGTCACCGGCGGAACGCCGCCGATCTCGACCAGGATCGGCAGGGTGATCCAGTTGGCCACATAGTTGACGAGGTAGAAGCTGGCGAAGGCGCCGAATTCGCGTGCGATATTGCCGCGGGTTCGAAACACGCCGAGCTTGTAGGTGGTGAAAGCGAAGCACAGGCTGACCGCCTGAGCGATGCCGAGCGCGATGAGATAATGCGTGCGGAATGCCGGCACCGCCCACAACAGCAGCGGATAGATGCCGAGCCCGAACGCGGTGTTCGCCGCCCCCGCCGCGGCGAAGCGCAACGGGCGTTCCGCGCGTGCGCCAATCATGACGGGTGACTCCATTCGCCCCGTTCCGTCACTCCGGCCTTGTGCCGGAGTCCACCGGGAGGCGCCGGATGCGAAAGAGGCTCAAGCTCAACGCGTGGGGCGGAGTGGACCCCGGCACAAGGCCGGGGTGACGGAGGAAGGGCCATGGAGACGGCCGCCATCATGACTCTTCCATCAGCGGAATCCGCATGTTGGCGGCGAGTACGTCGCGGGGCAGGAAGGGCGACAAATCCTCCAGCGCGGGCGAGGTGATGCGACCGTCCGGATGCGCCTTTGCGCCGAGCTTGGGCGCGAAACCGACATGTTCGTCGATCATCAGCTCGCACAGCACCGGGCCGTCGGCGGCGAGCGCGGCGGAGATCGTGCCGGGCAGGTCGTTGTGCGATTCCGCGCGGAAATAGGTGAAGCCGAACGCCGTCGCGACCTTGCCGAAATCGGGGAAGGTGACGTTGCTCTTGGGTCCGCCGCCGACCTCGACCCCGTTGAAGAAATTGCGGTGCGTCTGGAAGATCGAGACGTAACCGCTGTTGTTCACGAGGAAGACCTTCACCGGCATGTTGTAGCCGGCGATGGTCTGCAGCTCCTGGATGTTCATCATGATGCTGCCGTCGCCGGCGATGGCGATGATGCGCTTCTCGCCATTAGTCGCAGCCCAGACGCCGATCGCGGCGGGCAGGTCATAGCCCATCGTCGCGCAGCCCGAATTGGTCCACAGCCGCTGCCCTTGCTTGAGGTCCGCGGTCTGGAAGCTGACGACGCAGGCGCTGCCGTTGCCGGTGACGACGACATCGTCCTCGCCGAGCTGAGCGAACAGTTCATCCATCGCGACATAGGGATGGATGCTCGGGCCATGGTCGCGATATTCGGGGAGCATCGCCGGGAAGCTGCGCACGCGCTCCCGCGACCATTCGAGCCATTCGCCATGTGCCCCGGTCGGGCCGGCATAGGGCCGGTCGAGCAGCGCGGGGATCAGATCGGCCAGGTCGGCGACCACCGGCATATCCGGCGTCACGGTTGGCTTAGCCAGTTCGACCGGATCGATATCGACCCAGATCTTGTAGGCTTCGCGCGCGAAACTTTTCCAGTTGTAGCTCACCTGGCGGATGTTGAGGCGGCTGCCGAGGATGAGCAGCAGGTCCGCGCTCTGCGTGACCATGTTGCCGCCGCGGTCGCCGACCGTGCCGGGGCGGCCGCAATAGAGCGGGTGATCGTTCCACAGCACGTCATGCGCGTTCCAGCCGGTGACGACGGGAATGCCGAGCTTCTCGATCAACTTGAGGAACGCGTGATGCGCGCCCGACAGGCGGACGCCACCGCCCGCGAACACCACCGGACGCTGCGCGGCGGCGAGCTTGGCGAGGATCGCGTCGGCGGTCGTGCCGAGATCGGTGGCCGCCCAAGGCTGGTCCAGCTCAGCGGGATCGAAGCCCGGAAGCAGGTCGGCGGGATCGATCTTCGCCGCCTGAACGTCGAGCGGGATGTCGAGCCACACCGGGCCGGGGCGGCCGGTGGTGGCGAGATGGATCGCCTTTTCGAGATGGTAGCGGATCGAACGCGGATCGGTGACCATGGTCGCGTATTTGGTGACCGGGCGGACCAGCTCCTCGATATCCAGCTCCTGATCGCCGAACTGGCGGAGCGGCAGGCCGGTGGCGCGCACCGTCGTCTCGGTCTTCACCTGCCCCGAAATGACCAGCATGCCGATCGAATCGACATAGGCGCCATAGACGCCGGTGATCGCGTTTGTGCCGCCGGGGCCGGAGGTGACGTTGACCACCGCCAGCCGGTTGGTGAGGCGATAATAGGCCTCCGCCGCCATCGCCAGTGCCTGTTCGTGATGGGTGAAGGTCGTCTTCAATGCCGGGTGCGTGCCGAGCGAGTGGTTGAGGTGCATCGCCCCGCCCCCGGTCAGCATGAAGACATCGCCGATGCCATGCTGAACGAGCGTGGCGGCGACCCAGTCGGAGAGCTTTACGAGAGTCATGGAGTCCATCCGTTGTGAAGCGCGGTGCGGCGGATCGCCTCGTCGAGATCGACGGTGGGGGCGAGGCCGAGGTCGCGGCGGACCTTTGCGGTCGAGGGAACGTAGCGGCCGGGATTCCAGCCGGGATCGGGGCGGGCGAGGATCTCAACTCCGGGACCGCCGAGGATCGCGGCGGTACGGCGCGCAAGATCGGCGATCGAGACGGCTTCTTCGGAGCCGAGATTATAGGTTTCCCCCGGCTTGCCATCGAGCAGCAGGGTCCAGAGCCAGGTCGTGAGATCTGCGGCGTAGAGATAGGAGCGCACCGCCTGACCCGATCCCTCGACGCGGATAGTGGCGCCGGCCATCGCGTCGCGGATGAAATTGCCCGCGGCGAAATGGATGTCGAGCGAGAGCAAGGGGCCTAGCAGCGCGAAGATGCGGGCGTTGACCACCTGAACCCCGAACTGGCGGGCGTAGATCGCGCAGAGCATCTCTGCCGCGCGCTTGCCCTCGCCATAAGCCGAACGCGGATCGCAGGGATCAGGGCCACCATGCCAGTCCTCGGCGACGTGGGTGACCTCAGGCGGCTGGACACCATAGACTGCGCCGGAACTCAAATAGAGCACTCGCCCCGCGCCGCTGGTACGCGCAAAATCGAGCGTGCGGCGCGTGCCGGTGACGATGGTGTCGAACATGCGCAGCGGATCGCGCGCGTTGAGCGCGGCGCTGGCGTCGGTGGCGGCGTGGATGACGTGGGTGAACGGCCCCTTGGGCGGATCGAAGCGCATCACATCGCCGGGGAGCAGGGTGAGACGATCGGCGAGGTGCGGCGCGCGTTCGGCAAAGGCGGCGGGGTCGCGGGTGAGCACCACGACCTCGGCATCGACATCGGCGCGGACGAGCGCTTCGAGCATCCAGCGGCCGATGAAGCCGGTGCCGCCGGTGATGAACAGGCGCGCACCCGACAGGCGCGGCCACAGCGGGGCGAGCGCGGCGTTCACCGCGGTGAGATCATGGTCGAGGATCATACCGGGACGAGTCCGAGCACCGGGCGATTGCCGCGATGCGCGCGAACGCTCTGCGCGATCGTGTCGAGCGCGAGCGCCCAGACGAGCAAGGCGATCATCCCGGGACGGACGAAATGGCCGATGGTGAGGCCGAATTCGGGCTCGACCGGGCGGCCGCTGAGCCAGCTGTTGGTCGACAGCTCGAGGATCGTCGAGAGCGGGAGGTCTCCGACGAGGCAGAGCAGGTAGGCGCAGACGAGCGCGACGATCGGGCCGGGGCGGCGCCATGGCTCGAGGAAGACGAGGAAGATCAGGAACGCCTGCGTGTAGCCGCCGGGCGACTGGGTGACGAGATAGGCGCCGAGCAGCAGCGCCGCGATGCGCTCGCGCGACACCGCGCCGGGCTGAAGCCATGCGGCGAACAGCGCGGCGAGCGCAATGCCCTGCGTGGCGCGGATGGTGGTCGAGGCGGCGAGGATGATCGTGTCGACGGTTTCCGATGGCACGAACTGGAGCAGCGGGATCGGTGCCCTCTGGACCAGCATCAGCGGTGCGTAGCTGGTCGAATAGTTGATCTCGTTCCACACCTGCCCGCTCTGGAACACCACCCAGTTGGCGGTGTTCGAGACGATCTCACCGGGGGTGCCTGACCCGACCAGCGCGAGCGTGACGAGGTAGAGCAGGATGGTCGCGATGCCGGCCAGCTCGAGCGAACGCCATTCGCGCTTCACCGCATGGGCGAGAACGGGGAGCAGGAGGTAGGGCTTGAAGTTGATCGTCGCGGCGGCGGCGAGCGCCCTGCCCCGGCCCTCGCGGAGCAGCGGGCCGTGCGCGAGGATGAAGCAAGCAAGGCCGGGGAGGATGAGGTTGCCGCGTTCGATCGTGAAGAGGACCGGTAAGCCGAACGAGAGGGCGATGGTGCGCATCGGCGCGGTGGCGCGGTCGATTCGGCGCAGGCTGAGCCAGATCAGGGCGATATCGATCAGGTAGAAAGTGTAGATCGCCGTGCGGCCGAGCCAGTCGCAATCGCGCGCATGGAAGGGCGACTGGAGATAGCAGCCCGGCAGGCTGAACAGGTCGAGGAAGACGAAGGAGAGCGGCGGATAGATCGTCCGCCACACGTCATACGCACCGGGATTGTTCGCCCAATATGCCGTGTTGAACCAGTCCATGAAGGTGTCGTTGGTGTCGAACACGAAGGGCTGAGGCAGATAGCCGGTGCGCTGGAAGAACAGCGCGGTCGCCGCGAGACTCGCCAGCACCGCGGCGGCGAGCAGGACTTCGGGGAGCAGGCGAAGGCGGCGCGTCACGGATGCGGCGCGGGGAAGTTGATCCGCTCCGCCTCGATCACCAGCGGGACGTTGCGGGTGCGTTCGGAGATCAGGCGGACCTGCTCGCCGATCAGGCCGAGGAAAAGGAGCAGGATCGCGAACATCCCGGTCACGACCGACGCCGCGAGCAGGCCGAGGCCGGGACCGCCCGCCAGCGCGGCGACGAAGGCGGCGAGAATCAGCGCGAGCGCGGCGCCACCTGTCCAGAAGGACAGGATGACGGGCAGCCGCAGCAGCGACTTGGCCGACCCGGCAAGGCCCGACAGCGCGAAGGAGAAGAGCGCGGCGAAGTCGTTCTTGCTCTCGCCCGCCGCGCGTTCGGGCCGGTCGAACGGCACGACGGCGAGGCGGAAACCGCTTTCGACCAGCATCGCGCGGAAGAACGGCTCAGGCTCGTTCCAGCAGGCGAGCGTGTCGACCACCTTGCGGTCGAACAGACCGAATCCGGTCGCGCCGGGGACCACCGGATGGTCGCCGAAGCGCGCGAGGAAGCGATAGCCGTGCTTGCGCGACTGCGCGAGCAGCCACGAGGTGCGCTCACTCCGGCGCTGGGCGAGCACGATCTGAGCCCCTGCCCGCCACTGCGCGACGAAGACCGGGATCATCGCCGGAGGATCCTGAAAATCGGCGCACATGCCGATCACCGCCGCGCCGCCCGCCTGATAGATGCCATAGGTCGGCGAGCGCATCTGGCCGTAGTTGCGGTTGTTGAAGATCGCCCGAACGCGCGGATCGGCGGCGCACAATTCGCGCATGATGTCGCGCGTGCCGTCGGTCGAATCATTGTCGATCAGGATGATCTCGTGGCTCGCCGTGCACGACCCCGCCGCCGCGGTGACCGCGGCGACGATGTTCCGCACATTCTCCGCCTCGTTGAAGCAGGGAATGACGATCGAAAGTTCGGGGGACAGTTCCGGGCCTTCGTTCACGGCTCGGCCCGTTTCCACAGGCGGATGCCGGTCGCGGGGGCATAGACCTCCGTGAACAGCGCGAGCGCGATCACCAGCGCGAGCAGGGCAACGGCGGAGATGTTGAACTTGCGGTCATCGTCGAGCCGCGGGGCTTCGACGATCTGGACGTCGGTCGCGGTTTCGGTGGCGAGCGTTTCGACGGCCACTTCTTCCGACGAGCGCGCATACACTTCGTACAGCGCCTGCGCGAAGCGATAGTCGCGGTAGAGGTTGAGATACTCGCCCGAGACTTCGGTGAGTCCGGCGACGTTCGGACCCGCCGGGCCGGTATCGGGGCGCGCGCTCTGCGCGATCTGGGTGCGAAGTTGCGACACCTCGGCACGGACGGCCATCAGCTGTGGGTTTTCCGGTCCCTGAAACTGTTCGAGCGTGCTGAGTTCGACCAGCTTGGCCTGAAGCTGAGCCTCAAGTCCGGCGCGCAGCGACAGGGCCGAGCCGAGCTGGGCTTCGGGCGCGGCGAGGTTGTTGCGGCGGCGGAATTCGCCGAGCGCGCTTTCCGCCGCGATCACCCTGCCCGCGGCTTCCCTGAAGCGCCGCTGGACCACCGCCTGCTTGCGCTTCACGCGGTCCTCGCCGAGCGCGGTCAGCCGGTCGCTGATCGCGCGGACATAGGTCTGGGTGAGCTGCCGAGCGAAAGCGGGATCGTGGGTGCGCACCTCGACCTCGACGATGCCGCCGGTGAGCGAGTGGATGTCCACCCGCCTGGCGAGTGCGAGCCGGGCCTTTTCGACGCTGGCATATTGCCCCGGTCCGACGAGGTCGAGGCGCCGGATCACGCTGTCGGTGACCTCGGTCCCGCGCCCGATGGCGAGATAGAGATCGACCGGGGTCTTGGCCCCGCCGAGCAGGGCGGCGAAGCCCTGCATCTGACCGCCCACGGCATTGGTCATCGAGCCGAGGCCGATGGTGCTGCTGTCCTGCGGCACGACCTTTGCGCGCGCCACATAAGGCCGGGGCAAAACGCAGAGAGCGGCCAGTACGAGCGCCAGCACCGCATAGGCGATGCGGCGGCTGCGCGGATCGGCGATCCGCGCGCGTGCCTGTTCGATCATCTTCATTCGACGATCGACTTGATCGATGCCGCGCCGACCAGCCCGCCGAACAACGTGCCGGTAATGTCGCGCAGCCGCGCCCAGAACTCACCGCGATTGGCCTCGATCGGCACGTAGATGAGGTCGCCGGGCAGCGCCGGGGCACGCAATACGCGCTTGCCGTCCGACAGCACGGTGCCATTGGCACGAACGACGAAGATCTCCTTCTTGTCACCGAGCTTCTGCACGCCGCCAGCCGAGGTCACATAGTCGCCGATCGTGCCGCCCGAACGGTAAGCGAAGGAAGCCGGGCTGGGCACCGCGCCGAACACGCCGACCGTCACCGGCCGCGCGGGCACATGGATCGTGTCGTTATTCTCGAGAACCAGATCGCCGGGCAGTGCGGGGGCATCGACAGGCAGGTCGAACACCAGCCGTCCGGTCGGCTCGCGCTTGCGCAGCTGATCGACGACCGAGTTCACCAAAGCGAGGTTGGCGGGCTGAACCAGCTGCGCGCGGTTGACCGAGGTCACCGGCTGCGCGGTGAGCAGCAGCTCGACATCCTCGATCGCGCGGTCGAAGCTCTTGCGCTGCTGATGCTTGACGCTCTCGCGCGTGATGACGCTGGCATAAGGGAAAGCGTGCGAGGTCAGGCCACCGGCGGCGGCAACCACTTCATCCATGCTGGTGCCGGGCTTGAAATAATAGCGGCCGGGCTTCGCGACCTCGCCGCTGATCGTCACCAGCACCGATTGCTGGCCCATCGGCCGGGCGAGATCAACGTTGGAAAGGACGCGCAGAACGTCGCCGCGCCGCGCCTTGCGCACGCTCGCGTCGGCGGCGCTGACCTCGGTCCAGCCGGTGGCGGAGCGGGCGAGCGAGTCGAGCATCATCAACCGCGTACCGTCGGCGATCGTGCTGATCCCGCCGGCATAGAGCAGCACGTCGGAAAGGGTCTCGTCCGGGGCGATCTCAAAGATCGCCTCGCGGTTGACGCTGCCGATCACCGCGACCTGATCACCCGCCGGAGCGACGAAGAGCACGTCGCCATTCTGGAGCACCGCGTCGCCGCCACGGTCGCCGCGCAGAAGCAGGTCGTAAAGGTCGAAGTCGGAGACCAGCTTGCCGTCGCGGCGCAGCTGAATCGAACGGAAGCTGCCCCCGGCCGACGGCCCGCCCGCGGCGAGGACGGCGTTGACCAGCGTGGAAAGGCTGCCGACGGCGTATGCGCCGGGCTTTGCCGCGAAGCCGGTGACATAGACGGTGACGCCGCGAAGCTTGCCCACCGCCACCTCAAGCGTGAAGCCGCGATACTGGCGCGCAACCTGCCGTTCGATCACGCCATGGACATCGCCATAGCGCACCCCGCCGACGCGGATCGCGCCGACGCGGGGGATGAAGATCCGTCCCTCGGGATCGATCGTCAGGCGCAGGCCCGAGGCCTGCACCGATCCTGTGAGACCGAGCAGCAGCTCGTCCCCCGGATTGAGGCGGTAGTCGGCCGGAACCGCCGCGACCGGCGGAACCGCGAAGCCCTTTGCCTCGGGCAGCAGCAATTCGGTGCCGAAGCGGCGCAGCGGCTTGCCCGCGACGGCGGAAACGAACCGCTCATATTCGCTGGCCGGACGCGGCGGGCGCGGTGCGTCCTTGCCTTCGGGCTCGGAGACGACGGCATCGGGCGGCGGCGCCTCGATCGTCTGGGGGCGATAGGGGACGATCTCTGCCTGCGGCACCGCGATCTGGGGGGTGCCGGTGGCGGGCGCATCGCTGCGCTGCCCGCCCGCCGCGACGGGCGAAGCGAGCTGGGCAAGCGCGGGCACGGGAAGCAGCAGCGCCACGGCCGAGGCCATGGCGAACGGGTTACGGAGACACTTCATGCCGCACGGGTTTCCATGTCAACGAGCGCGCCGCCCGGAACCAGCAGCAGTTCCGCCGCAGCGTTCCAGTGGCGTTCGCAGGCGGCGGCGAGCAGTCCCGCGCCTTCCCCGCCCACGCGATAGGGCGAGCGGTCCCAATGGGTGGCGTGCCCGCCCGCTTCGGTGAGGAACAACACCCCCGGCGCATGGTCCCAGGGCAGGATGCGCTGGAACAGGGCGACGTCGTTGCTGCCGAGGACAAGGCGCGGATAGCTTTCGGCGGCACAGCGCGGGATCGGCACCTGGGCGAAGCGGCGGCGCGCGGTCGCATGGACGCGCTCGCGGCGCGCGGCGGTCATGAACTGGGTCGCGAGCGCCGCGACGGGACGGCCGCTACCGCTGGCGCGAGCGCTGACCCGCACATCGTCGCAGGTCGCGCCCTTGCCGCGCTCGGCATGGCACAGCCGCCCGCTTTGCGGATCGAGCATCCAGCCGGCGACCGGCACGCCATTTTCGACCAGCGCGACCATCATCCCGAACGGGCCATGCCCGGCGGCGAAATTGGCGGTACCGTCGAGCGGGTCGATCAGCCACACCAGCCCCTCGCCCGCATCGTCGAGCAACGACGGGTCGCGCGACGCGGCCTCCTCACCCACGATGCGCGCACCGAGGCCGAGCGCGGCGAGGCCGTCGCTCAGCCGCAGCTCGGATTCACGATCGGCGGTGGTCACCACCTCGCCCGGGCTCTTCTCGACGATCTCATCCGCCGCGAGCGCACGGAAGCGCGGCATCACCTCGCGCGCGGCGACACTGCGCATCAGCGCGGCGACCTCGTCCTTCAACGTCATGCGATCAGGCCGCCACGCTGGCCAGCTTGGCGGGCGCGGCGGTGCCCGCGCGTTCCTGCATCATGCGGATGCGCGACGCGTCCTCCTCAGCGGCGGCGCGATAATAGTCACGCTTGTTCTCGAGCCAGGCGAGCTCGAACGCGACCGCGTTGGCGATGCCGGCATCGATGTCGGCGGCGTCGGCGGCGGCACCATCGAACACAATCTTGCGCGTCTCGAAGCGATCGAGCCGGATGCGGCGGAACTCGCGCAGCGCCGGAACCGCCTCGGGCGAGACCGATCCGCCGACGACCAGCTCGAGATCATTGTCGGCGCAGGCCTGAGCGGCGACGAGCACGGCGTCGCTGATCTCACGCGTGTTCACCGCCTTGCGCGGCAGCCCGCGCGAGAGGGTGAAGTCGACCCGGCCGAAGACGATGCCGTCCACGCCGGCCGCCGCGAGCGGGAGCATCGCGTCGAGATTGCCGAGCGTCGCCTCGGTTTCGAGGTTGAACAGGAACTTCGTGCCGCCGGCGTCGTCGCCATAGGTCTTGTTCTTCGCGTCGATATATTTGGACAGCGCGTAGCGGGTCTCGATCATCGGCGCGATGACGTGATCGACACCGTAGAGCCGCGAGGCCAGGAGGTCCGACACCGCTTCGCATCCGCCGATCTTGAGCGCGACCTTGAGGTCGGCGCGGCGGGTGAGTTCGAGCAGGCGGAGCAGTTCGTCGGGGCGGGTGCCCTCGGCCTCGAACTCGGCCTTGACCGCGACGACGCCATAGTGGTCCCGGCCCTTTTTCAGCATGTCGAGCATGCGGCGTTCGGCGGAATTCATGGGCGGGTCTCCTTGCACTGCGAAGCGGTTACTGATGCTTGCCGAGACGGAGCGTGGCGGCGGGTTCCGTAACCCGGAACGGCGTACGAAATTTTTCGCGCAAGGCGATGCGGGTTCGTCCGCGCGGCTCCGTCTTGCGGGCGATGCCCGGCTTTTTTACCCCCGCGTTGCCATTGGCGCTCTCGTTGCTAGCGGGCGTCGATGACACCGCACCGGACATCACCGAGCTGCCCCGCGCGAACGGCCCAATGTTTCGCGCGCGGATAGCGACGCGGCCGTGGTTAGCCCCCGGTCCAGCCGCCGGCGCGTCGGCCCCCAATACAGGCGCGCCGGCGGCCTTGCCGCGCATTTCCTCCCGCTTCGGCCCGCGCGCCGATCCGTTCCATCGCGCCGCGCGGATGCACCATGGCATCGACATTCCGGGCCGCGCCGGAACCCCGGTCTATGCGGCGGAAGACGGCGTGGTGCGCTTCGCCGGGCGCGCGGGGGGCTATGGCAATTTGATCGAGATCGTCCATCCCGGCGGCGCGCGGACCCGCTACGGCCACCTCGCCGCGATCCTCGTTCCCGCCGGCACGCAGGTGGCGCGCGGTGAAGCGATCGCGCGCATGGGATCGACCGGGCGGTCGACGGCGAGCCATTTGCATTTCGAGCTGCGGACCAACGGCCGCGCGGTCGATCCGCTGCCCTATCTGGGCGGAGCGGCGCCGGCGCGGGAGCGCGCGGTGACGACGCCCGCCGCGCCACATGTCTCGGCCTTTGCCCTGGCGCGGGGGCAGACGAAGGATAACGGACCTGTACCTTGACGATTCCCTTATACGCGAGGCGCCGGCGCACGGCGCGCGATCCGGCCGCGTCGCGGGCAGCGGATTCGCTTTGCGCGCGCAACCGGGCTACCGGGCGGCCATGACTTCAGGCGAAGCGGTCAGCGGGCTCCAGCGCGTGGTGCTGAACGAGCGCGGGCGGTTGCTGCGTTTCCTCGCCGCGCGCGGTGCGGGCGACGAGGCCGAGGACGTGCTGCAGGATCTGTGGCAGCGCGTCGCCTCGGCGCCGAGCGAGC